>JAPUIP010000019.1 GCA_027296925.1 Candidatus Poribacteria bacterium
GCGTTCCAACACCAGAAACATCAGAGACAACACTTCCCGTTCCCTCGTTGAAGTCATACAAGACCACCAGTCCCATGATTGATACGATAACGGTAACAGTGGCTGTTCCGGCGACGCTTACAACAGTCGCTGTCACGGTAAACGGCCCGCCTTCGGTTACGCCGGCGGTGAAAAGTCCGGTTTGATCAACGGTGCCACCTCCGCTGACAGTCCAGACAGGGGTTATGGGGAAGGGATTACTGAACTGATCCAAGCCCTGTGCGTTAAACTGCCGGGTCTGGTTGGGCTCGACCTTTGCGCTTGCGGGCGAGACGGTGACTGTTGTCAGAACCGGTGTCTGCACCGTAAGCGTCGCCGGATTACTCGTTACACTGCCTTCGGAATTGCTCACCACAACCGTGAAAACACTGCCGTTGTCTGCTTGCGTTGTTGCAGGTGTGGTATAACTGTTATTCGTAGCCCCGGTGATAGCCACACCGTCCTTCTGCCACTGGTAAGAGAGCGGTGGGGTGCCGATGGCGGTGACGCTGAAGGTGGCGATCTGCCCCTCCGTAACGCTTTGATTCTGCGGCTGGGTAGTAATGCTTGGTGTGCGGCCGCTGACACCAATCCCACCAAGCTCGCGCGCTCCTAGATCAGGCGCGCTTCCGGTATAGTTGTCATTGATCTGGTTGAAGACGATACCGGCGTCAATAGCATTGGAACTTGGGGATAAGGCCGCGTCGATGGGATTTCTGAAAATAGTTGGGGTATTGGGTATTGTCACTGCCGACTGAAATACCGTACCCGTAAGCAACCGTCCGTTATTTTCCCACCGCGGATCGCTCTTCAAGGCCGCGAAATTAGAAAAGTTAGCCCCGCTAAACCGAAATGAACCATCACTCTTATAGCCATTGTAGTCCATCTCACTGGTAGACACGGGAAAAACTGCGCTGATTTCTACCATCCGGTCACCCGTAAACGTAATGCTTGGATCTGCAATGAAGATGTTGTTGTACATCCTCAAATTCGCAATTTGGGCACCAAAAGACGCAAAGCCATAACCCGACTTTACCGAGGTATTATTCACCACAATATCTCCCGAAGGATTGTTGTTGAGCTTAAACGGCGATGATTTAACATTGTAGATCACGTTCTGGAAGATGTAGAGGGGTCCTCCATAAAGTGGCTGGGTGCTGATGCCGTGATGGCCTCCGTTGGTGATCCGATTGCGGAACACCCGCACATTACGCGTGGTTTTGTCCGCCTCAATGCCGTCATCGCCGCCCCAGAGAATCTCGTTATTGTAAAAGTCCGTGGCGAGGTTTGGTATACCTTGTGGATTAGTGAATCCCATCGAATCGCCGAATCCAGACATTGTGTTGTAAGAAATCGTGTGCCCCTGACCGGTCAGCTGGATCCCTTCAATACTCCATATATTTTGGCTTGTATCTGGCCAGACAGCACGGTTCCCTTCCATAATATTGTCGCTGATATAGTAGTGCATTCTGTTTAATCCGGGTCCCCAGACACCATGCTGAACATCAGTCAGACGCGTGTAACGAATTGCCACGTCGTTTGAGGCCGTAATCTGAATACCGAAATTGCTATTGCGAATAGTTAGATGCTCTAGCGTCACATACCGTCCGCCAATGGTAAATCCAACGTTACTTCCATTGGCATCTATAACCACACTGTCTCTACCCACGCCACGGATAAAGATAGGATTTTGCGCCGTTCCGTTTTTGTTAATGGTAAAGTTACTATTGTAGGTCCCTGCGGCAAGAGTGATGACATCTCCCGGGTTCGCATTCGAAAAGGCGCTCTTCAGCTCACTCACCGTGCTCACGTTTACAATGTTTGGATTTGTTGGGTTATCCAGAGGAAGCGGATATGTGCTCAAGGTTGCGGTCTGAGTGGTGTCGCCACCGTCGGGATCGATAATAAAAACCCTTACATCATAGGAAGTACCCGGCTCTAGATCAAAGATACTGCCGGCGAATTGCTCAATAACGGAAGCACCAGATACCGTCTCCGGCCGCACTCGAAAAAGCGGCAGTCCTGCCTGCCATATCGCCGTGCCTGATTTCCGAAACCATACGGCGGCGGAAGCGTTATAGTTTTGATCTCCGCTTATAATCGGCAGCGATAGGCCAAGGCAGCAAACGGTTGAAGGATCAGCATTGATTCCTCCAACAACAATAGCATTTTGAGCGCCTACATCAGAAGCAGTAATTGTGGCAAGAAGTCCTGCTGCTAACATGAGGATAGATATGGTCGTTCTTATTGTTTTCCGCCTGATAGAATCTTGGCAAGAAGTTGTTTGAAGAGGATTCTTTTTTTTCATGGTTAACCTCCATATTTCGGCAGTGTAGCCATCCTTTGAATGAATCGACGGTTGAAAATTGCCGACTCAAAATTCTTGATTAAGAGGATCTGTTGCTTTGTGTCCCACCCTTTCGAGTAGTTTACCTTTATCGAATAAGGATAGCAATCCAGGGATTTTCGAGAAGACTGGATTGGAGACTCAGTAGCAAACGCCTAATCGTGTACGGTCAAGTAAGTTTTGACAACTTGGGTTAAATAACTTCGTCATTTCGCTCGACTTGGATTGGCCAATCCGACAGGAGCAATTGGCAGAAGTTATTCAATCTTACGCAATGATTGTGCCAGGCAATCGCTCAGTCTGCCCATTGTTGAGACCACAGTTCAAATGTTAGGAGTGCTAACAAATCACTATAATCCTGTTGGTATTCCGTACGGGCGGTGATAATCTCCTCAACCTTGGCGGCGTCGAACAACCCACGTCTCTTAATCCTCCCGGGAGACATGAGATCCTTGAGGAGTGTGCAGATCTAGACAACATCCGTGTCACATGGTCACATGCATTGGGCGTTTCAAAGCAATTGCGTCTCGATTCAAATAAAGGGGATTCCATAGGCATAGCGGGACAAAGCTGTGCCTATAATGTGTCAACATCCAGAGAAGACATGGTTTTCAGGTTGAAATTAGGCTGATAATTATTATGATCTGCAAGATCCGTTAGGCTTATTTCCAATTAAATCTAATTACCGTTGATGTACGCTTTCATAAATCTTCAAATATCTGGGGGCAATACGCTCCCACGTTCTCTCCCTTAAGATATAATCTCTTGCTTTTTTCCCAAGTTTCTGCCGAGCATTTACGTCGTCGATAAGATGCATGATTTTTTCGGCTAAATCATTCGTGTTCTGCGCTTGAAAAAGGATACCCTCGTTTCCATTATTTAGTAACTCGTGAATGCCACCTACATCACTACCGATAACAGCTTTGCCCATCGCCATTGCTTCCAGAGGTTTTAGGGGTGTCACCAGGTTTGTCGTCCGATCACTATATCTGGGATAAACCAAAATGTCCATGACGGAGTCGTATTTCAAAACCTCCGTATGAGGCACCCTTCCCACGAAAATCACCGTATCTGTTAGTTGTAGCTGTTGGGTGAGTTGCTGGATGCATTTCTCTTCCTCTCCACCTCCGACTAAGATTAAGCGGACCTGGGGCATTTTAGGAGCGATCTCTGCTATTGCTCGAATGAGACATTCTAATCCCTCAAAACGATAGAAAGAGCCAATGAATCCGATCACTGTACATTCCTGCAATTGATATTTATCTAACAACGTTTGGTCCCTCTTCAGCGGGATGAATCTGTTCACATCTACTCCATTGGGTACCTTGTATACCTTTACAGCGTCGATACCTCTAGCTACAATATCGTCTATCATATGTTGAGAAATAGCAATCACTGCATTGACTTTTCTAAATAACCGAGTCTCTAAATATCGACTCAGTTTGTATGGAAAAGACTTTGGGCCAAATTTTCCTCCCTGCACACAGCTATCCTCCCAAAATCCGCGAATTTCATACACAAACGGAATTTTTTGGGCTTTTGCTGCTTTGAAAGCAGGGAAGCCACAGAGAACTGGAGAATGAGCGTGAACTAAATCGATATTCTCTTCACTCAGGATGCGCTCAGTTGTCTCATGCAGAGCTTTCATTAAAACTTTTTCTCGAAGGAAGGGTTTTTGAAGTTGCAATGTCTTGAGGTACCCTTTAGGAAGTGGGGTGCGGTAGTATGTCAATTCATCGATCAGCTCTTTTGGTTGGAAACCACCAGAGAGGTGATGACCCACTTCAATTTCATGCTAGGCAGAAGTCACAATAATCGGCGTCAGACCAAGCTTTCTTTGAAATGTCACAATGTATTTACTACGAATGCTATAGCCATCAAGATAGGGCAGAGAATGATGTAGCACATGCAAGATTTTCATCTTTTGTCATGCTCTCCTTCATTTGGATCTGAGCAATCTAATTGGTAGGATCATTTCTCGAATTCTCAGTTTCGCCTTATAAAAATTGTCTCGCCAATATTCTAGAAATGTCCATTGTCGGATTTTGTTATCGACATTCCAATAGATTTTTTCAGGCATACTGAATTTAGTGATAGCACACTATCCCTTTTTGAGGTCCCTTTTCTCCATGATATCTTCTCTGTAGAGATTAGGTCTTGGAGATTGGGGAGAGGAATTCATTTAATTCAATGGCAACTGGTTCTCCTGTTTTAACGCTTTCAAAAATCTTCAGGCAGCATACCGTCGCTCGTATTCCATCATAGTGCGTTACCGCTAACGACTCCTCTCCGCGTAAGGCTTGAGCGAAGTGGGCCAACTCGGCGGTATGTCCCTTATCACCCTTCCTGTTTCGGCGATCTACCCGTTTTTTGCCACGTACGGTGACATGCCTGTAGTCATCTAGGGCGATAACGCTGCCGTCAGTGAAAATCTCAAGGCGTTCCTTGGGAAACGCTTTTGTGCCAACTGCTGTATAAAGCAAGGTGGCGACAGAACCATCGGCAAATTGAAAAGTCGCGGTGACGTCCTCCATCTTTGTCAGTGACGAACTTTCTCCCATCGCCTGGGCAAATACGCTCACAGGTTCGGCTCCGACGAGATCGTAGAATAGGTCAACGAAGTGGCACGTCTCCCCCACGATGCGTCCCGCACTGTGAAGGGAATCGTAAATCCAGGAATCCTCAGGTAGCGGTCCGGCGTTGACCCGGTAGTGAAGCATACAAGGTCCACTTCGCGATTTGAGAGCATCTTTCACCTGTCGCATGAGCGGGGCAAACCTTCGATTGAAGCCGACCATACAGAGCAGACCTGACTTTTGGGCATCAGCAATCTGCCGGCATTCTTCGTATGTCGTCGCTAGCGGCTTCTCACAGAAGACATGCTTACCTGCCTTCAACGCTTCGGTGGTAATGCTCGCATGGGAATTATCCCGTGTGAGAACCATCACTCCATCGACGCTGTCATCGTTGAGTACTTCCTGATAATCGGTG
>JAPUIP010000190.1 GCA_027296925.1 Candidatus Poribacteria bacterium
GACAACCCCGGCGGGGGTGCAGGGCACCACTTCTTCGCGATTGATGAGCAGATTGCCCAAATTTACCGGGCTCAACCCATCGGCGTCCTTTTCAGGCGCAATCGCGTCGATCACCGCTTGCCCATCGATCTGATCCGGCACCGGCATCTGCGCGATAATCCCGTGTATCTCTTCGCGGCTGTTCAGTATATTAATCTGCTGAATCGCTTCTTCCTGTGTGGTCTCCGCCGGCATCTGATGTACCTCCGAGTGAAAACGCACGTACTTGCAGTCTTTCTGCTTCAACCTGACATAGGTTGTCGAAGCCGGGTCGTCGCCAACTTGAACTACCGCAAGTCCAGGCGTAAATTTGAGTTTCCGCACCTGACGCCGAATTTCCCGACGAATCGATCTGGCAAGCTCTTTTCCGTCAATGATTTCTGCTGACAATCGTGGAATCCTCCTCGGCAGATGATGTGATGTGGCACTGATTGGTTATTATATCATATCCCTTATCCTTCATCTATGACTTTCTCGATGGGGAATTTTCCTCCTTGACACCTTGGATAAAATTTGGGATAATCAATGAGACAGGGAAGGAAACGTCGGCGCTGGACAGAAAACGGACCTTTCGGAAAAGTGATCATGGTCAAGCGAATATACATGTTGCCCGTCCAAAGGCCGAGCAACGATGGGCGAACATTTACCGGAAAATACACCACAATTCTAAGGTTGAGAAAGGCTGGGTGAGATTCATGATTCGCGCTGGTGTTGGACATAGTCTGAGTATCTCGACATCTGAAGCTGCGGAACACGCCACCACAATGGCAATGGGCAAAGCCAAATTGGCAAAAGCAGAGCTCGCGCTTGTTTTTGCCACAGTACACTATCAGGGTGAGTACGAGCAGCTTTTCGATAGGGTACAGGAGATCTCCGGTTGCGATCACCTGATCGGGTGTAGCGGGATGAGCGTTCTCACGTCGGAGGGAGAGTTTGAGGGAGAATCCGCCGTCGCCGTGCTCGTAATGCGTTCTGATCAGTTATCAGCCGTTCCATTTCTCGTCTCGGAACGCGAAGGGGAATCTGTCGGTACAACCATTCGCGATCGCATCCAGCCTGAGTTCCAAGAGAATTCACTGTTAGTGGTTTTGCCAGATCTCCGATGTATCTCACCCGCTCAACTGGTGGAGCAGATTGGGGCGGATGGACAGAAACTCCCCATTGTCGGGGGCGCGGCTTCCGGCGATCCGATGAGCGGACAAATGTACCAGTGGTCCGGCAAACAGATCGCAGAAGCAAGTGTTTCCGGCGTATTGCTGACCGGTTCATTCCGCACTGAGATTGGTGTTGCACAAGGGTGTCAACCCATTGGACATCCCCTTGAAATCACGCGTGCGGAGGGAAATCGAATCTTTGAATTGAATGGAAAGCCGGCTTTGGCGGTTTTCCGAGAATCGATGGCATTGTTGACCGAGGAAGATATACAGCGATCCGGACGGATGGTTTTCCTGGGGCTCGCCATGGATACGTCGAATCGCGCGCCGAAGATTGGCGACTATCTGATCCGTAACATTACGGGCGTCGATTCGCAACATTCCGTGATCGGTGTCGCCGAAAAGGTTGAAGACGGACAAATCGTGCAGTTCCACCTGCGGAATCCCTTTGCGGCACAAGAAGAGATCCAGGGCATCATAAGTCGGTTGGGTGAAAGAACACGTGCACACCCACCGGCTTTTGGGCTTTACTTCAACTGCCTGGGAAGAGGCAAAGGCTTATATGGCGACGCAAACCACGATATCCAGGCGATCAAGAGGCAATTCCCAGATCTGCCGATTATCGGCTTCTTTGGGAATGCCGAGTTTGCCCCGATTGGCAATCGGAATTTCGCACATACCTATACGGGCGCCCTTGTGCTGTTCTCTGAAACTTAGATACAGGCGATGCGAAGCAATGGCGGCGGGAGTGGTCATCGCACACGGAGATCAAGCTCACCTACGAAGGAGAGCCAGGCGAACACATTCCAGCCTACTTGCTGCTGCCACGTCACGCACCAGACGAACCCTTGCCGGCAGTGCTCGCTAATGAGGTTAGTGAGGAAGACAAATTCCATTGAAACATGTCAAGAGGAAGATTAAATGGCAACCATTGATTTAAGAACGGAAGCGAAACAGATTCTCGACGGGCTTTCTGAGGAGAGTTTGACGGTGGCTTTCGGTCTGCTGAAGGCGCTTCAAAATCAAAAGCTCCCCAACCGGGCTGACCTATTATCGGTCTATCCGTGGGCACGTTACCTCTCCGACGAGGAACGTGACGAATTCTTCGCCGAATTGTCCGACGCCACAAAGGGTGCGAGAAAAAGCGGTGATTGGTCGATTGTTGATGAGGTAATTGACGCTTGGCGGGAGACCGCAGAAATTCTAGGCGATGAAGAAACAATGGCGGACATCGTCGAAGCGGAAAAACAGATCGATAAAGGTGAAGTAGTCTCTTGGGACGTGGTGAAGCAACGCCTCCATATCAGATCGTCATGACGCCAAGAGCCGAGCGGAATCTGGGGCGGCTCGATCGGCAAGTGATGGGCCGAATTGCTCAACGGATTGACGCATTGGCACAGCAACCTCAATTGGGAAAACTGCTCAAAGGTCGTCTCCGGGGCAAGTGGTCTCTGCGCGTCGGGGATTACCGCGTGATTTATCGCCTCAACACGGTGCAGCGTCAGGTCATCGTTGAGGACATCGGACATCGCCGAGACATTTATGACTGATCGCCAGATAAAACACAAAGGCACAAATGGCACGAGAGAAACTTATGAACACACTGAACACCCACGAAGACAGACGCGCCAATATCCCCACGGCGGAATTCCGTAACGTTGTTGATGATGAGAACGCACTGTCGAAGACCCTCGATCTTATCCCGTTACGAGGAATAGAATGGGCTGGAAAAAAGAACTCACGTTAATCGTTCAATGTCAAAGCGGCGTCTCAAAATTACGCTTCGATGAGCCGCTCAGCAAACACACCTACTTCGGCATCGGTGGGCCGGCAGCGGCTTATGTTGAGGTGAACAGCATCGGAGAATTGGCTGCTGTCGCGCAACTGAAAAGACGTTGGAATGTTCCGGTCGCCATCATCGGCCGGGGCTCGAATCTGCTTGTCAGTGATGCCGGATATACCGGGATTGTCGTTCGATTGATAGGGGTGTTTGATCAACTTGAATTTGACGGGAATCATGTCCATGTTGGTGCAGGCGTCTCTCTACCACGGCTATCGAAGACTGCTGCGCGTCACGGACTGAGCGGCGTTGAGTTCGCGCTTGGTATTCCCGGATCTGTCGGTGGGGCGTTGATCATGAATGCCGGCGCGTGGGGGAGTAGCTTCGGAGATGTGGTCGAGCACGTCGAGGTGATGACAGACGAGGGCAAGTTGATTCGTCTCGGTCATGATGACGCGGGGTTCGGCTATCGCCATAGTGGGCTGAACGCCTACTTTTGTGCCACGAGTGCCCTTCTCCAACTGACCTCCGGCGATGTAAAGACCATTACCGATTGCATGAACACGCTCTACCAAAAAAAGATTGCCAGTCAGCCTTTTGCGGAAGAAAACTCAGGGTGCATGTTCAAGAACCCGCCCGATAATTCCGCCGGAAAGCTGATTGATGAATGCGGCTTGAAAGGCTACCGGATCGGTGGGGCGAAGGTATCCGAAATTCACGCCAACTTTATCCTCAATCTCGACAACGCAACCGCCCAAGATGTGTTAGAGCTCGTCTGTCATATTCAGACTTGCGTCAAGCAAGACAAGGGCGTGGACCTGGAAATGGAAGTCAAATTGCTTGGCTTTGAATATGGCACGAATTCGGAGTATAGAACAATAATCGCTTAAACTTGCTTTTTTTACAGATGTGATGTGCTTATGAGATCTCCTTTTTTCGGGACCCCTCCCAAATCACTTCGTTTCTTACGCTTTCTTTATCACCTGCCCAGTTTCGTCAAATTGGCCTGGCGGCTATTTTTAGATTCGCGCGTGCCGATCTATCGGAAAGCGATTCTCATTGTATTTGAGTTAATTGCGCTCGCTTTTGCAGTGGCTTACTTTGTCTTTCCTTTCGATTTCGATTTTCATCCTTTGGGCAAATTCGATGATCTGATTATCGGCGCCTTCTTGATCTTGGCGCCCGGTACCTGGCTCTTTATCAAGCTGTGTCCAGAGCATATCGTGCATGAGCATGTTGATAGAATATCGAAAGGGTATTGAGCGAAAGTCAAACCGCGAATGGGTGTTCCACGTTTCACACTCACTTCAGCACCACTAACCTGTAAGGCGAACGCATCCCCTCAAATTGTCCAGCTCGATTGCGCGTGCGCATGGTATAGAAGTAAACCCCGCTGGTGACCTTCTCGCCGGAACTGTTGCGCCCATCCCAATATGCCGCTTCGCTCCGTTGCAGATGCACTCCGGAGGATTGCCACCCCAAATCCAGAGTTCGCACAATTTTGCCCGCGATCGAGTAGATCTGCAGCGATACCTGCGCATCTTCGGCGAGATGGAAGGGCAGCCACGTTTCTGGGTTGAATGGATTGGGGTAATTGGGCAGCAGGGCGGTGGGTTGAAGCGTTGCCCGGAGTTGATGTAAAATTGAAGCGAGCGGCTGGGCGACTGCCGGTGGATTGAATCCCCGCACAGTCGGGGCGCTGGCAATCGATGAATCCGATAAAGCCCGGTTGTCCCAACCTTCCCCGTTCAGCAAAAGCGTTGTGTCTACGCGAACGAGTGCGACAAAGCTCTGTCCGCCGGTAATCAGAAAATCGTCCGCCGGCGCATCACGAAAATTGCCGAGCGGCGTTTTCCCAATCACGTTGATGATATTGGGATGAAGCAGACTCAGATCGGTCAGCGTGCGGATGCGCGCATCCCGAACCGGCAGGCCGATCAGGTTGATTCCGCTCGACGTCAAGATGCCTCGTTTTAGGGGGATATCCGTTTCAGTATACGGTGGACCCCGGAAAACCACATCTCGCGAGGGTGCGGTGAATCGATTCGAAATGACCAGGCCCGTCCACGGTTCTAATATAAGATCGGTGCTCGAATTTGGGCGAGAGTGATGCGTGTAGGCGCGGAAGATTTCTGAGGCCGGGTCAAAGAAGATAATCGCTTCGACCTGGGGCTGCAAAAAGGTGAAGAGGTCACTGACCCGTCTGAATCGCGAATCCGCTACGGGAATGTGAACCATCTGGGTTGCGCCGGAAAAAAGGCGAAGGGTGAACTCCAAATCCCCAAAGACTTCAATCTCGACAAGCAGCTCCGACACCCCGCTGTTCTGAAAGTCATCTCTTGCCTGGAACGCCAAAATATGCCGTCCGACTTGCCTCTCCTGTGTCTGCCAGCTAAAAAGCCCGGTTGTCGCGTCGAAGATCGCGCCATCTGGAAGGCTGTCCACACCCAAGGTCACAATATCGAGATCTGCATCCGTGGCTGAAACGATGAATTCGATGAACCCACCAGCCGCGATGCGTTGGGGCGCGATCGGCTTGAAACGCGGTCTTCGATTCACATTCAACAGAATCGCCTGAGTGTTATCGGAACGCTCCGTATCGATGAATTGCAGCCGCCCGTGATGCGTTCCCTGGGGCAATCGATCGAAATCGACTTCAATTTGGATGGGGATGGCCCCATTGCTAAACTCCCCACTCGATGGCGCGGTGATGACCCACTCCGGCCCCGATGCCTGCCATTTCAACACCAGGCTGGCCCGATTCGCCAGAAAAAATGTACGGATGGGTTGGGTTTCATCGAAGTCAAACGTAATCGACAGCACTTGTGGTTCAACGACGATCATCGTTACGGTTACAGAATCAACTTGCGCTTGATCTCCCCTTGAATTTCCCTTCACTGTTACCGGGTAGCGTCCCGGTATGTTATCGCCCCGCATCACCGTGAGTTGAAACGTCGCCGATTCGCCGGATTCAAGCGTGACAAATCCCCGGCTCAATTCCGCCGTTACGGGCGCATCCGAGTCCGTTTCCAATTCAATGGTATCGGGACGGGCGCCGAGATTCGTGACCGTAAGCGTAAAAGGGACGCCGGCTGTTGCATCTTCGGTGAACCGTTCAGGAGAAGAGATTACCTGTAAGCCAACGCCGTAGTTCACTGGTGTTGGCACCGTTTGGGCGAACGCCGGCAGCGAGCTTACTACCACGCAGATGAAGCATAACCCAGTCAGGTGCACAAGTTTCATAAGGTTACTCCCGGTATGGTGGGTAAGCCCATCGCTCTGAACCCATTCGCATTCAGTTAAGCAAAATCTCGGTGCGCTGGCGGAAAAGCCTGCCGTTGATTATACCACAAGATATTGTGCGGTTTAATTTCGAGAATACACAAGAAAACAGTGCGAACGGTAAGACCAACATCTTTCATCGTCTAATTTGCCTCCAACGCCCCCAGCGCAGCATGGCCAATCGGGGCAAGTTCCCATTCTCGTCCGGCGTCCATGATGGTATCCCAGACATAGGCGCCTAGTGAACGCACACCGATGATGGAAAACGCCGGCAATTCGCCCATATCACGTCGGATAATCAACTGAAGTGTCTTGGCGAGGCTGCTCTGTTTTGCGACGCCATCAGGGAATGCTGATGGATGAAAATCCAAGCCGCACACTTTACTCAGGAGCGCTTGACTGGCGGGGCCGATGATCCGGATTTCTGAACGCCCGTGGGTGATATCCGTGACCGTGATAAACTGCTCCGATTCCTGAACGGCCGCTGTCAATCTTTTCCGTAGCGCGTTCTCCCCGCCGGGCGGGACGCTAGCGAAAAACAGGTCCTGACGCAAACGATAGATTTGCGCCGATTCGATTCTCGCTCCTGAACTGATTGCGACCTCCGGCAGATCGAAGGCTGCGCGTAAAACAGCCTCAGCTAAATCGCCCTCAATCATGAGTTTGCCATTGGGTGTCTCGTCAGCGAGGACAACGCCACTTCGGGCGGCCGCGATTTCAGCTTCCGGCGTGCGATATGCCTCCGGAATGGCCCAGCGGCGCAGCTCCACAAACTGCGCATTGAGCCGCTGGGCGATGGAATGTAGGGGAGTCAATTTAACCGGTTTGTAAGATGTGCTCATGTACGCAATCTTTCCCCTTCTGGGTCGTAGAAGGCGCCGTGATGGATGCGGGCCTCTTCCAGACCGCCGTTCATGCGAATTGTAAAGGCGGCGCCATTTTGCGTCGCCACACCCGTGGGAAGCCAACAGAGTCCAATCGCCTCTTCTAGCGTAGGGCTGAATCGACTGGAGGTCACCCAACCGATAATATCGAGCGTTCCATCCGCGCGCGGCAGGACAATCTGCGTCCCCTCGTCGGGAACAACCTCTTGGCGCGTCATCTTGAAACCGACCAGCAGTTGCTTGGAACCCTGTGCTGAAACTCGCATCAAGGACGGCTTTCCGAGAAAGTCGGGTTTATCTAACTTGACGGCCCATGCCATGTTGGCGGAGAGTGCGTCAGACATCGCATCGGTGTCCTGCCCGACGATGATGTGCGCCTTCTCCAATCTCAGCACACGTTGCGCCTCCACACCAAACGGTACGATGCCGAATTCTTCCCCGGCAGCCATCAATGCTTCCCATACGTGAAGCGCATACCCAGCCGGACAGTGGATCTCGTAGGAAAGCTCACCGGTGAACCCGATACGCATCAATCGACAGGGGACGCCCGCCACTCTGGCAGAACGGGTACGCATGTACGGCAAGGCTTTGT
>JAPUIP010000191.1 GCA_027296925.1 Candidatus Poribacteria bacterium
TATCGTCGAATATTGTCGATAGGCGGGATGCCGCCGGCTGCATCCACAAATACCGGAACGCCCGCACCCTTGCAGATCGATACCATCTCGGTCAGCGGTGATGCATCCACCGGCTCCGGGTCGGCGGAGTACCCGGTACAAAGCATGGCGGTCTTGTCGCTCATCGCGCTACGTAACTCATCGAGGGTGCGAACCACCACTGGTTTGCCGCCGACCAGCCGCAATGCGCTGTCGAAAATACTACGACCGCTCCACATGATAACCTCGTGCTTCAGTCCGGTGGTGTCGGGGAGTTGCCAGATTTTTTCCGGGTCACTTCCCGCGGTACATGCCGCTGTCGCAAGGGCCATCGATCCGGCGGCGCCCGAGGATATCATGCCAGATTCAGCGCCCGAAATCTCCGCGAGGCGCTTACCCACTGCCCGTTGGAGTTCCACCACATCAACCATGTAATGCGATGCCTCCTCGACCGCACGGCGCACCTCCGGCCACACCACCGTCGAGGTCAAAAACGTGAACGGCAGGTTCGCGTTGATAACTGGCTTGACACCCAGGCGAGTGTACACGTTATCATCAAAGCTGTGACCGGTCACTGACTCTGCCGAACCCTCGGTTTGGCGATGCATTGAAGATCCTCCTTGAAAAAGTTGATGGCATGATTCACACTACATTTAGACCCAATGCAATGTGCATCAAGAGAGAATTCGGATTATTTATACCCGACAGTTTTCGAGAGCGTCCTCATCCAGCTCGATACCCAATCCCGGTGTATCCGGCACGGTCGCGTAGCCATCTTCCATTTGGATCGCCGGCTTGATGATGTCAAAGGCCCGAAGACAATTTAGCGTGACTGACGGCATGGTGGCGTTGGGCATCGTGGCGCCGAGATGCATCAGATATGTCGTTGTAATCCCCAACCCGACGATCTGCATCCACAGCGGTAAATGTGCCGCTTCCGCGATCGCCCCTTCACGCTTGGCGTTGGCGGCTCGCGAGTCCGGGTACGCGATAATGAACGAGTCATTCATGCCAGCCTTGATCGCCTCGACAGGGTCGGGATTGCCGAAGTGTATCGTGATCGGCATATCGCAGCCACGCTTGATCTCTAGATATCCCTCGATGTCACTTTGCGGAATGGGTGTCTCAAACGCTTCGATGTTATAATCCCGCAACAGTCTCGCAACTTCGAGGGTCCGCGCTGGCGTTTCAAAGGAGTCGTTGGGGTCTATGCGCAATTTGTAGTCGGATGGCACCGCCGCGGAGATCGCTTCGACCTGTTCAACAATATCAAACCACGGACGCGCCTTGATTTTATGGAGGCGATATCCGAGGGAATAAGCGCGCTTCGCCTCGTTCGCCCACGCTTCGGGCGGCATATCGATCGACCAGTACGCAATCGGCACTCTGTCCTGAACCTTCTCGCCCAAGAGTTGATAAACCGGCACACCGAGCGCCTTCCCCATGATGTCATAAAACGCCTGCTGAAGCGGCGTTGGCGCGTGTCCATTCATAAACTCAAAGGGGTCTCTGCCGATGTATTTCTGGAGCGCCTCGTCGGACTGGCTGCCGTTGTCACCAATACCGACAATCCCTTCGTCGGTGTAGACTTTGTAGATGTGGTTAACCTGATAAAGATTCCGTTCGGTCATCATTTCGTTGATGCCCGCATGATACGGAACTTTGACCTCGATCGCATCGATCTCAGTGATTTTCATGGTGTTTGCCTCCTAAAGCTTTGAACGTAGGTTCAGGTTGACGAACCGTAGGTGAAGTGATAGACTATATCCGTCACATTATAAAACGTCGTCAATAAAATGTCACTCAAAATTAGATTGCAGCGTGTGCGAAGCGTGAAAGTGAGACAGTAAAAGCAAGTGAATCTTGAACGGAAAACTGTTTTACTCCAGGTTGCCAATGAGCGTCTTCGAGATGCTAATGTATTATTGAGACAGAAGAGATATAACAGTGCAGTCTATTTGGGGGGCTACGTCATTGAGTGCTTGTTGAAGGCTGCAATCTGTGTTCATTTGAATCGAGATAATCTACCTGATACCATATTTAGTTTGAAATGATATAATTTTGTAGGGGCAGTGCTTGCCCTGCCCGACAGGTGGGCGCCCTTCCAGGATCCTTCGAAGCTCGGGACAGGCAGGACAAGTTTCCCTGCGGTCACAGCAAGCGGCGCCCCTACCAGAAATCTGCGAATATGCTCAAACAAAACTGCAAATGGTATGAGGCCTATCGAATACACGATCTGGTCGAATTGCTAGATTACAGTGGTCTACTTTCTCAGATTCAATCTGATCGAAAAAGCTATAGAAGTTTCCTGGCTGTGAAGGATTGGAGCGTTGGGATTCGTTACCATGGCAGACACTTCAAACCAGTAGAAGCCAGGCGCTTTCTTGACGCTGTCAAGGAGGTACGACAATGGATTTTAAGAAGGATATCGCTATAATTCACGATGTTCTCACAAGTGGGCTTGCACACATTAAGCCCAGACCCAAGATTTGGATTGAGGTCAATCAGCGCGTTCCTGGATTAGACATATGGATTATTTCCAGAGGGTTTGCCAAAATGATGCTTCACCATCGGTATGATCTCGTATTTTCTCTGTTTGATCAGGAATTGAGCCACGATACTGAAAGAAAAATAATCAGCCTCTTGATCTATACCCCCAAAGAAATTCACTATGAAATGCCGTGGGAGCAGACTGAGACCGACATTCATCCGAACACAGTCGAAACCAATGAAAAAGAAAGTCATGGATTACTTGCGAAGTCCCGCTGATTGGTTCATTTGTCAATTTGTTGGTTCATTGTACCGACTTCCACAACATACCGTTTTGCCAACGCGCTCGCGTCCCAACAAAAGAAATTCACTGTTACTCCTTATGCATCTCGATAATGCCCCGACTGAAGAGGTTATCTTCTGGTTTCACCCCACAGGTGATAACCATCTTCTGCAGTTCTTTGGCATCGATTGGCTTGCCGTGAATGCCCATTTCTTCAAAGCTTTTAGCGGTAAGTGGTCGAAGCTTTGTCTTATCGACGAATTGCATTATAGGTTTGGGGGCGGACGGACGCTCCTGTTGCGCCAGCCACTGATTGAATTGTGCCTGTAATAGAGCAATTTCGCCTTCGATCTTTTCTAGTTTTTCTTGTATGGTATCAATTGTCACCGTCATTGTCTCTCACCTCTGGATTTGATGTAGGGCGTAAAATCTGAGTGATGCATTGCTCTATGGACTCATAAACTCATGAACCGATTCGCCTATTCCTCGCCTGTGAGGAAAAGACGTGGATTGTTCACCAGCATATCCTCGATTGCATCTTCGCTGAGGCCCTCGTCGCGCAAACGCGGGATGAACTGCGTCAGGACAAAATCCAATCCCGGCCCGCCGCCATAGCTACGCCAGTAACTCGGTCGCCCCAAATCGTTTCCCAACAGGATCTGCCCACCGAACCCGGCGTCAATCAATCGTTTCAGGACGTTAATGCGCAACTCGTCGGGGCCATATTTAATTTTGGCGGGGCAGTCGTAGCCCAGATAGGCGCCGGTCTCAGCAATCCGCCGATGCTCCCAAAAATCCGGGTTGCGGTCCAAATGACTTAAACACACGTGCCGAGGCGCAACCCCCTGTGCGGCGAGATAGTTCACCTGCTCCAATCCCATCGTTCCCGCTTCGGTATGCGTAATGATTGGCACGCCCGTTTCGTTGTGAACTGTCCCCGCCATCCGCATCAACTTCTTGTCATAATCGTTGAATGTATTGTAACCGCTGCCTCCCTTCATGATGCCCGCCTTTACACCTGTCCCGTCAATCCCCTCAACAATGTCACGGATGCACCGCTTGACCAACTCCGCCTCGTCGGTTTCCCACACCCAACGGTCGCAGAAATACGGCTTGTTGAAACCGGTGATGACGATGACGTGGACTTCAGGAACTAACTCAGCGACCTGCTTGACCTTGTGGATGTTTCGTCCGAAGTCGATCGCCGACATCTCAATAATCGTCTTGCCGCCTGCCTGCGCCCATGTCCGGAGTTCCGCCGCTGACTTCTCCACGTCGTTCAGTCGGAAATCGCGATCTTCCCGCAGTAGCCACTCCGGGGCATCGAAGCACAGGTGCTCGTGATAATCCACCACACCAAGATCTTTACCTGCGATTTCTCCACGAACGGTCATTACTGTTGCCATTCAATTCCCCTCCAATCGTCAGTTGTCAATGATTGATTTCAGAAAGTCCTGCCACACCTCGACGATACTTGCAACACATGCCTTGAACCATCGCTCTCCTTTTTCCGCCGTCGCCACTGTGGCGTCACCGAATACGCCAGACTCGCTCAACGCGCCCATCGGCAGCGCTGACATCTCGTAGTCCACCGAACGCGGTGGGTATTCCCTCACGGCTCTGTCCATTCGTACCAATTCGGGATGGAGATGCAGCATCAGTGAGGTTTCAAACTCCTCCGCGTGAAAGTTCATCGGCAGCCATGTCGGCGAATCTGCATCAGCGATAATTTCGCTTAGATTTGGATAGAAAACGCGGAGTATCTTCATCTCGATTTCGTCAACCAGTTCGCGGGCGGTGTACTTGAGCGGCTGTGGGTTGGCGCCGTGCGCCGTAATGATGAGCAGCGCCCGACAGCCATTCCGGTCAAGGCTACGGGCGATGTCTTTGATGGCTGCACGAAAGGTGTCAAACGAAAAGGTCAACGACCCCGGATAGTCGCGCCACACCCACGAGTATCCAATCGGCAAAGCGGGCAGCACTAACCCCACGCTCTGTTCAGCAACGTCGCCGGCAAGGGCTTCGGCGAGGAGCGTATCCGTGTTCTGCGGGAGGTGAGGCCCATGCTGCTCGGTGGCTCCAAGCGGAAGAATTGCATAAGGGTGACGGTTCAAAAAATCTCGGCATTCCTCCCATGTGGCTGTAGCAGCGTTGAGGAAGTTAGATGAGCAACTCATTAGCAAACCTCCATGATGTTAGCCTATCTTGGTCACTTTTCTTGATAACTCGGTTGATCCTCTATTCACCAATCTTCGGATACATCGCAGGCAGCGGTCAAGACTCTCCGATGACTTGGCAGCCACATCCGGCCGCCAACCATTTTCAGCATCTTCGGTAAATTCGATAAGACGAGAAGTATAGGCTGGTCCGACTTCACGACCACTCTTGGGGCGCGGGACCATATCTTCACGGATGTCTCTCCGGCGCGAACGTCTCGCAAGGCTAACCATTGTCAACTTTGGATCACCTATCGTTTCAGGATGAGGCGGAATCTGTGACACGGGAACGCTGAGAAATTGAGCCAGCCGGTCAGAATCAGCGAGAAGCCAAGATTCAACCTCTCGCACGACAACCCGAAAACAGATGTTAGGCGCTGGATTTGGCAACCAAGATTCTCGCACAAATGGCGCGCAGTCAGCGTCCTGATCCAGATCTACCAAAATCAACCAGGGCGATATGTTAGCAGCTTGATTATAAGCACTGATTTTTTGCAGGAGATGTGGTTTTCCCTTCTTTCCATAAACAGTACTAGGTGAAGCACCCACCTGTCGCACTAAACGACGTAACACCGCCTCGTCTACATCCCCTTCGACGGCACCCGATATGAAAACGGGATTTGCCTCTATCATCTTTTACTCTCCGAAAAGCATAAGTTGTTGAGCATTCTCTGGAGCAGTTTTAGGTATAATAGCTTCGGCCAAACTCAGCCCTCCTTCGAGAAGTGTCTTAACCTCCACGAACGCGCTTGCAGCACGGACAGATGTTCCGCTGTCCTCCGGGAACAGAAGCAACGCTTCGTCCAGACCGATTCCGTTGTCTTGCAACAAGTCAGACGAATGTGTACTGATGAACACCTGTCGCCCAGATCTGCGTTGGAGTCGTGCAAACATCTGAGGGATAGACCGAACGACCTCCGGATGGAGCGATAGTTCAGGCTCCTCCAGAAGTAACGGACCGTTCCCGTCCAATACAGCCCAGAGAAGACCCATGAGCCGAAGTGTGCCATCGGAGAACTGATCTTCCATCTGCCATGCCCCTTGAGGACGCCAATGCTCGTACTTGCCACGCAGATGGGGGGTACCTCGAACATCCCGCCACAGTTCAAGTTCCTGAAATTGAGGTACCGCCACACTTAAGGCATCTCGAATGCGCCGTAGCCGAGCGTTCCTTGTCTTCTCCGGTGTCCTCGCAATCTGCTCAAGGAAGTCTCCACCAAAGGGATCGTTCATTTTCCCAACAGACCGATCCGGCTCGCGGACCAGTTGAGGCACAATATGGAGGTAGCGCACTAATGCGAAGAAATCGGCGACTTCACGAAAATCCTGATTGGCGTATACTTGCTCAAGGTAGGTCTGAGTCAGGCGTTCCGGATCCCCTTTGTCTTTATTGTCAGGACGGATCAGGATGTCCGAGCCTTCCGTCGCGACCCTCTCTTTCTTGATAATTGGTCGTCGCAGGTTGTCTTGGTTAAAGTGAAGTTCATATTCCCAAGCCGATGCATTCTCGTCGCTGCCGATACGGGCTAGAACCACAATGTTTGAATAGCGTCGAGACGCTAAACAGCGCAGCCTAGAAACCCCACCCCGCTTCCGAACAGCTTCCTGGAATCCACCGCCGATAGACACAATATCACGAAGGAATCGGAAGACATCCAAGAAATTTGACTTTCCCGATGCGTTTGGTCCCACGAGAAAAGCGCGACCCTGAAGGTCTAAATCAACGTTGACAAAGTTGCGCCAGTTTTCCAGATAGATATGGGTAAACTGAAATACCTTGCGCCTTGATTTGCGCAT
Source organism: Candidatus Poribacteria bacterium (assembly GCA_027296925.1). Taxonomy (GTDB): domain Bacteria; phylum Poribacteria; class WGA-4E; order WGA-4E; family PCPOR2b; genus JAPUIP01. The sequence continues at coordinate 6,805 of JAPUIP010000191.1, forward strand.
CTGCTGAATCCCCCTCTCTACGACGTTTAGCGGCGCTTCGCCAATTCCAGAGACACACGGTGCCCTTCCAGCCCCGGATCCGTGTCAATAAGTTCCTGAACAGCTTCCGCACTGCGGCGTTGGGCGGGGAAGTCGTCGGCATTGGCGATTCG
>JAPUIP010000192.1 GCA_027296925.1 Candidatus Poribacteria bacterium
TTCCACGTTTTCGGATCGGGTTTTGTCCACAAACTGTGAGTTGGTGCGAGGATGAGAACGGATCTCTTGGAAACGCCGATCGACAGAAACCGATCAAGATGATGAAGTTGAATGCCATCAAATCGAGGCTTCGCGTTGTGCCTCACGCGAGTCATCCATGAGTTAAACCCCAACACACTATCGCTGGCAATCTGACTCGGTTCGCGTGCTGGGCTCGATTCGGATCGACACATGCTGATTTTTCCTGAGTACGCCGCACGCGATCTGCTGGTGACCAACTTAGCGATTAGGAATTGCTTCGGTTTGTCAAGCGGATCGGCGCTGAAGATGGAACGGTCTGCGGCATTCAGCATTGCCCGGATATCGATTTCTAGCGATTTCGTCGTCGCCGGGACGTTGACCGCAAGCTGGAGATTCCATTGATGACAGAATTCCCGCAGCCCACCCAGGCAGGTCTTGGCAAATTGTTGAGTCAGTCGTTCCCAAAAAAGGCTGCGGATGGTCGCGGAGTCGTACGTTTCATAACAGATTAACGGCAGGTAAGCGAGAAGTTCCGTATCCACTGTGTCGATCAGTTCCTCGCTCCAGGGGCTCGACAACGGCGAGGCGCGTAGCGGCGAAAGAAAGGCAGGCAATTCGCAACAGAAGCCGACAACGGGACGTCCGATAAAACCCGAGAATTGGTGGATATATCCCTTCAGCACGCGGTGAGCGAGCGCCTGGACGCCCTTCCGACTCAGCAGGTCATCAGCCTGTATCTCCGTTTGATAGAGACGAAAGATGGTTCGCCCTCTCAGTCTCTCCGCGATGGAAAGATCTCCGCCCACACAACGCCGTGTGTAATCGGTTATATCATAGCAGGGCGATTCCGCATTCGTCTGTGCAATGAGGTAAATCCGCTCAAACGCCTGGGAAGGAGAGTGCCACTGGCGCAGCCGATTCTGGATGGCTTCACGGGTTTCGGCCTGAGCGAATGTATGTTCAGCGAAATTTAACCAGCAGCGCGTCTGACTCGTTACGGAATCCAGGGTAATCCACACATCTATGCCCTCGCGGTTCAGCCGCTGGAGCTTTACACTATGGGCGTCGATTTCCTTTTGAGTCGTGAGACAGGGCAACGTGAGCAATGCCTCCCCCCGCGCCCCCACAGCATTGCGTCGTGGTATGGGATCCGAACCGGTATAGCTGTTCAATTTACGCTCCCGGAATTATTGCGTGATTGCCAACGAATTGTCGAAACAGATCTTCCTATCATCGAACCTTAAACATTGCGGTCGTTTTTCCGTCTGATTGGATAAACCCGGTAGGAATTTAGGTGGAAGCAGTAAAGTGTGGGGAACGCACTAAATGTGTGGTGAACAAGGATGTTTCGATTTCCAGCCATGCGCGTGAATCAATCTGGCGCTATTCTATCACACCCGGTATGATGCTGCAAGAAAAAAGGGGATGCAATGAAACTCTTTGAGGGAATAGTAACGGCATTTTCTATTTTAATATCGAACAGGCTTCGGTCATTTCTGACGATGCTCGGCATTGTCATTGGTATCGCGGGGGTCATTGCAATGATGTCGTTCGGGGCTGGTGCGAAGAAGATCCTGATGTGGGAGGTGGAAAAGGTCGGCGGGCCGAGCATGTTCGGGGTATATCGCAAACCTACGATCCGTAAAGGCAGAAGGTGGGTACGAAATCCGAGCAAACACTTTTTAACCATGGAGGATGTGCGAGCGATTCAAACCGAGTGCCCGTCCGTCGATGTCGCCACGCCAGAAGTTGGCGATCGAGCGACTGTTTCGGTTGAAGGCAAGCGCAAGTATTCTCGGATGCAAGCGACCACTTACGAGTATCAGATTGCCCGCAACTGGCACAATGGATACGGCAGGTTCTTGTCTGATGACGATCTCAGTCTCTGGAATAAGGTCTGCGTCATTGGTGAGGAGATCTGGAAGGACCTGTTCGCAGGGCTAGATCCAATCGGGAGAGAGCTCAAAATTAACAATCAGCGGTTTACCATTATCGGCATCATGGAGTCCCGCGGGAGTGGACTCGATTCGGAAAACAGTGAAGACAACCAGGTATTTATTCCGATTACCACCGCGCAAACACACTTTTGGGGCAATGATCATGTCGGGCATATCCTGATCCGCGCGAAGGATTACCCATCTGTGGATCAAGCCGTCAACGAAGTCAAAACGGTCCTGCGGCGAAATCACGGCGGCGACGAGTTTTTTGAAACGTGGGTGATGAAGGAGGAATTGAAATCTGCCAACACGATTATCATGATTATCGAAATGGTCCTCGTTATCATCGCTTCTGTTTCTCTGATTGTTGGCGGGATTGGCATCCTGAACATTATGCTGGTGTCCGTGACAGAGAGAATCCCCGAAATTGGACTCCGCAAGGCGGTCGGCGCGAAAAGTATGGATATCCGCATCCAGTTCCTTGTCGAATCCGTTATCCTGTGTCTCATCGGCAGCCTGATCGGGATCGCTTTGGGCACGTTAATGGGCTACGGTTTTGCGTGGGCGGTTACGAACTTTATTATCAAAAACTTTGAGTGGCCCTCCGTCATCACCCTCGAATCCCTGCTAGTCGCCGTATGTGCTGGCGCGAGCGTTGGCATCTTTTTCGGCTACTACCCAGCGAGTCAAGCGGCAAAACTCACGCCGATTGAAGCGTTGAGACATACATAATTCGCGAAATGTCAGGTGAGGGTTATGGAATCCATCTTTAGCGCGTTGCGTAAGTCGAATTCGTCGTGAGCTGATCCAAAGCCTTCAGGTAACGATGTGGGATCCTCGCTTTGACCTGAATCGAGTCTCCCCGATAGTCGGTGTCCAGTACCTCGCCGTGTTTATACAGATAATCCAACGCCTTGCCGTCCTGATACGAAAGTGCAAGCGACATATCGATGTGAGATGTTGAGAAGCGTTCTGCAAGGCACGTCTTCAGCGTCTCTAAGCCCACTCCGTTCTGCGCCGAGATTGCGAGGCTATCCGGATATTCGCTTTGCAACAGTTGAACTTGACCCTCTTGTTCTAGCAGGTCAATCTTGTTAAACAGCATAATCGTTGGCAACTCAAACGCACCCAACTCTTTCAGCACTTCATTCACCGCAGCAATCTGACTCTCCGCCTGGGGGTGACTTCCATCGACCACATGAAGCAGCAGATCCGACTCCGCAACTTCCTCCAGCGTTGCCTTGAATGCAGCTACCAGATGGTGCGGGAGCTTTTTGATAAACCCGACTGTATCGCTCAACAGAATGCGCTGGTTGTCTGGTAAATCAAGGATACGAGTTGTCGGATCTAAAGTGGCAAACAGCTTGTCTCCGGTCAACTGATTCCCGCACGTCAAGGCGTTGAAGAGCGTTGATTTACCCGCATTGGTGTAACCGACGAGTGATACGCTAACCATCTCCTGACGGTTGCTTCGCTGCACACGGCGATGCTTTTCGACTGACTTCAAAGCTTTCTTGACGCGCGAGATTTGCCCCCGGATCAGCTTTCGGTCGATCTGAAGTTGAGTTTCGCCTGGCCCACGCACTGCACCGCCGGCACCGCCGACGCTCATTCCCGCTGTTCCCCCTGCTCCGCCAGCACGTCCAATGCTCACCCCTGCTGTCCCGCCTGTTCCTGTGCCAAGTCGGGAGAGGTGCGTCCACATTCGCGTCAAGCGCGGCAGAGCATATTGTAATTGCGCCAGGTCCACCTGTAACTTCGCCGCTTTCGTTTGCGCCCGTTGCGCGAAGATCTGCAGAATCAGGCTCGTTCGATCAATCGCAATTGTATCAAGCGTCTTTTCCAGATTGCGCGTTTGCGCCGGTGTGAGGTCGTTATCGAAAAGAATCGCTTCCGCCTTGAGTTCACCGATTAGTGCTTCCAACTCCTCT
>JAPUIP010000193.1 GCA_027296925.1 Candidatus Poribacteria bacterium
ATCTATCCGTTGAGTCAACGACCGACTTGATAGCCCTTGGGAAATTGAACGAAGGATTGATGATTCTCCTCTCACTTTCCCACCTTCTCACCTTCACAGGGCTGGGCTCTAGCGGTAATCTGAAGATCGAGTTCAGGTCAATTAGGATTGGCGATTAGCACACCCAGAATCTTGATCTATTTTGCCAGTTCCGGGACCAAAATCCGAATATCCCCCGCTTCCCATTGTTCCCGCAACCAGGCATGGATCTGCGTTTCCAGTTTTTCCTGAATGAGCCGATCCGTAATCTGTTGCCGGACCTCCGGATAGCTTTTCTGTTGAGGAAGTTTTTTACCCGTGAGCCTGGCAATGAGGTATCCATCAGGTGTCCAGAAGGGTTGGCTCACTTCATTGATTCCCAATTCAGCGATTGTCAATCCAACCTTTGTGTTGGGAGTGAGGGTTTGTGGTTCTTGCACGACTCGGAGAGATGGGATATCTTTGTAAGCCTGCTGAATGTCCTCAAACGTGGCGCCTGTCCGTAACCGGGAATAGAGTGCCTCCGCAAGCTGTTTGGCTCTGGCTTGTTCATCCCGCGCATCCTCGGGGGCTGAAACGACCATGATATATTGAAATTGAATCTGCATCGGTTCAACAAATTCCGATCGGTGTTGCTCAAAGTATTGGACGGCTTCTTGATCGATTTGTGGCTCATCGATCTTGCTTAGAAATCGGCGGGCGATTAATTCCTTTACGATGAAATCGTTCCGAAGCCATTCCTCCAATTCCGAATATTCTAAGCCACTTTCCTGGAGGTCCTCGAAGAACAGTGCCTCCGAAGCGTATTTCGATTTAATCTTTTGGATTTCTTTTTCGACCCGCCTGCCAACACCAAGCGGAATGCCCATTCGTTCCGCTTCCTGTAGCATCAGCTTTCGTTTGATGAGTTCTTCGAGGACTTTCTGCTTGATCTCTGTTGACGGATTCTCAACCTCTCGAATGATGAACTCAGTCGAGAGGCGCCGCAGCGTGATTGCCTGATCGTTGACCACGGCGATGACGTAGTCGATTATGCTTTCCCTGGCGAAACTGCCTGAAGCGGAAATCAGACTCGCAATCAGAAAAAGGCAGAGCGAAACGTAAAGATGCCCGTTTTCTCGTTTTCTCGCCCTCTCGTCTTCTGGCTTTCTGATAATAATTGCGGATGCTACCATTCGTATTCTATCCGTGCATAAATTCGGTTTTTCGGGTTTGGCTTTGCGGTGCTGCCTGATCCAAAGCGCGATTGTGTATAGCGGATTCTACCGCTGATAGCCTGCCAATTCCAGAACTGCAATTGCACATAAAACTCTTTTGGAAACGTATCTTCGTCAATGAACGCTGTGTCATTAATCTTCCAACGCATCTCCCATTCGATTGCTTCCGCCAAAAGCCATTCGACTTTGAGATAGATGTAGTCATCGAGAGTGATGCGAGAAAGAGATCTGTGCCGTGATCGGCGATAAACGGGCGTCAGCCGAAGCGTCGGGTGCGGCTGGAACCCCAACCACAGCAACCCACTCCGGCGTTCATCCCCCTCGATCGAGATTTCCTCATCGTTCCATTTGCCGGATATACCGACTTCGAGGAGATCCGCAGGCCGAAATTCAATCTCGGCATACGCCTCATTATCCGTTTCTAAGCTGGACGGATGCTGCCACTGATCATAGTACGCTCGCAGATGCAACCGTCGATGGGGACGATAGCGAACCTGCAAAAACACACCCGCTTCGTCAATATCGCCGTCCACATCCCCATCCGTTGTATCATCCGAATCTGCGGCACCGTGGCTGTGCGGGTTATCGAAATCTGTATCGTATCGACGTAACGCACCCACAAGCGAAACAGATCGTGTTCTGAACTCCGCTTTGATGTAGCTTGCCCAACCGGCTTCGAGGGTATGGGAGATTTCGCCTCGGAGATCGAGTCGCTGAATCTCCGTGCTGGCGTATATGCCAAGCGCACTCCAGCGAGCCCGATTCGGGAGATTCCGAAATTCCGTGTCGAGCCGTTTATCGATCCAGCCTCGATACCCGACCCCGCCAATTTCGGTGTGCTTGCCGAGATGAAAAGCAGCGGCTGAACCAATCAACCGCTCATTGTAGACTCGATTAACCCTTTGCTGGGACCGCAGATTTGTCACAGCGCGGGGCAACGTCACCGGGAAATCTGAATCTGAAACGAACACCGTCCCGCTCCATCGACCCACACCCCACGCGGCGGCCACGCCACGCTGTCGGAAAGGGGAGCTTGTATCGTCGGTGTAGATGCCTTTGGGGGTAGAACGGTGGGCGTCATTAAACGTCAAGCCAGATCCAAAGCCTGCCGTAAAATTTCCGAAGATGATTTGCTTCCAGATTCCGCCGGGTGACCATTCGAGGTAAAGCTTCTCAAAACGCCAGCCCGGTGAGATGAGATCGGGGCGACCATCTTTCCATTGATATTCCGTATCGTCCTCATGTTGAGCGGCAAATCCGAAGAAGAAACGCTCCGCAAAACTGGATCGGACGCGAAGGCGGGAATAATAGGGGTCGCCATCTTTATCGGTCTCCGATGTGTCGATTCGCAGCCGTCCATCAAACCGATCGATTCGAGGGCGGATCTCCGTGAAGGCGCGAAGCGTTCGCCGTTGCTGCGCGCCGAGTTGCCCGATTCGCAACAGGTCATTCCAGCGCACGAACCCATTCTGCTTCTGACGCTGATCCAAAATCGCTTGCGCATCACCCCGTGAAATGCGAGGTATGGCAACTAAGTCCGTCGCATCTGCGCGGTTCAGATCTATCGGATTTTCAAGCATTTCTCGCAGAACGAGCGCCGCTTCTTCAGTGATGCGCCCATCGGACTCCAGTTGATCGATGTCATCCTCGTTTTGGATCTTGAAATCAGCAGACGATTCAATTTGCGCGGCGATCGGCTGACACATCCACAGCAGAGCGGACACGCCGATTGTAATATGGAGATATGTTCTCATGCCGCCTGGATGACTGTTTCTGGATTCATACGTTCATCAACTCTCGATGTATTCGTGACCGTAGCGAATCGTATACCGATACCCCTGCTCGGTTAGGAAAAGCTGTCGGTTGACGGCAAATTCCTGATCGCGCGAATCGCGGGTGACGATCGAGTAAAAGTGGGCGACTGAACCGTCACGCTTCGGGCGGAGGATGCGTCCGAGACGCTGAGCTTCTTCCTGGCGCGAGCCAAATGTCCCGGAAATCTGAATCGCGACGTTCGCATCGGGAAGATCAATCGCAAAGTTCGCCACTTTGGAAACGACAAGCAATTTGATCTCTCCTCGCCGAAACTGGTCATAGAGTTTTGCACGCTCAAGGTTTGTGGTTTTCCCGGTAATCAGCAGCGCGTTGAGATTTGCAGCAATCCGCTTGAGTTGATCGATGTATTGCCCAATCACCAGTACCTGATCCGTTTCGTGCCGTTGGATTAGATGACGCACAAGCGGGAATTTGCTGGGGTTCTCGGAAGCGATTCGGAACTTCTGCCTCGCGTCCGCAACAGCATATTCCATCCGCTGGTGCTCCGGCAAATCCACGCGAATCTCAATGCACTCGGCGGTCGCGATCCAGCCTTGCTTCTCCAATTCCCGCCACGGCACATCATATTTTTTTGGCCCAATCAAGCTAAACACATCGTCTTCTCGACCATCTTCACGCACAAGCGTCGCTGTCAAGCCGAGTCTGCGTCGCGCTTGAATCTCTGCGGTCATCCGAAACACGGGCGCCGGCAACAGATGGACCTCGTCGTAGACGATTAAGCCCCAATCCATTTCCGAAAATATTCCCAGGTGAACAAAGTCCTCCGACTTGCTCTTCCGGTAGGTCAGAATCTGGTAGGTTGCCACGGTAATGGGGCGAATCTCCTTACGGTCCCCCGTGTATTCACCGACCTCCTCCGGCGTGATTGTCGTCTTATCGAGCAGTTCATCGATCCACTGGCGCACGGCGATCGTGTTTGTCGCGAGGATGAGCGTGTGGCATTGGGTTCTGAACATGATTCCAAGCCCAACGACTGTTTTGCCTGCACCACAAGGGAGTACAATCACACCGCTGCCGCCGCGCACATCGCCCCCGGCATGAAAAATATCTGCCGCCTCATGTTGATAGTCTCGCAAATCAAAATCGAGGCCGGACCGCGTCACGGGAAGCGGTGCAATCTCCAGATGCGTTCCGCTGACATATCCGGCGAGATCTTCGACCGGAAAGCCGATTTTGATCAACGCCTGCTTGAGATGCCCCCGGAGGTGCCGCGGGACCCGAATGGTGTGGGCATCGATCTGCTGCCCCAGCATACTTTTCACCGATTTACTGTGAGTAATTTCAGTAATCAGCCCAGCCTCGTCGGCGTGCAAAACCAGGCCTTCGTCCGGCGTTTTTATCAATTTCACGCGCCCATAGCGAGACACATAATCCCCGATTTCCACGGTGATGTTCTGCGGCACATCATACTTCGTATACCGATTGAGCGCATCCAGAATATGCTGAGTTTGCACCCCCGCAGCCGCAGCATTCCACAACGACAGCGGCGTGATGCGATAGGTGTGGATATGTTCGGGGCTCTTTTCCAACTCCGCAAAACGGGCGAGTTCATCTCGCGCCCCCTCATAGAGTGGATTGTCGACCTCAAGAAGAACCGTTCGATCACTCTGGACAATCAGCGGATTCTGTGGATTATATGGCATTTTTCATTAAATCCTTTCAACTGACAATCGGGACGGGGGTGACGCTGCGAATCGTACAAGCTTTGCATCCGCCACATTGGAAAGCAAGATTTCAATTTTTTGCTGAAGGATTGGGTGGACCACCTCAGGTGCAATCTCGGCAAAAGGTGTCAGGACAAAGCGGCGTTGGTGCATTTCAGGGTGTGGCACAGTCAGATCCGGCGTGTTGATATGCTCCTGTTCATAGATTAAGAGATCGAGATCAATCTCGCGTGGTCCCAAGCGCGGATGAGGTTGTCGCCCAACGCGCGTTTCGATACGCTTCAGCAGTCTCAGTAGCGAATGTGGCAATAGGCGAGTTTCCACCGCCAGAACGCCATTCAGGAACCAATTCTGTTCTTCACAACCGACCGGTTCGGTTTCGTAGAGGGAGGATACGCGCACCACCGATACGCCATCTGCTTCTGATAGGCAGCGCAATGCCTGGTCGATATGAGCGAAGCGATCGCCGATGTTAGATCCAAAACCGATGTATGCGTGTGCCATGGTTGAGTGAATATGTAAATCAGCGAGTTGACGAATCGCACGGCTACGATCTTGACACATCTTCAATCGTCGATCATCAGTTGGATTGGTAATTTACCGGGCGCGCTTCTTTTCCCTCGGATTACCTCAACGGCTGCCAGCACAGAAGCGTAATGTCCGTCATACGCGGCGATGGCGGCATCGACATCGGGGCAACGCCGCAGCACATAGGGTGAATCAAATGCGATGGCAATGACAGGGGTTTTCGTCGCTACGCTAAGTTGTTGGACGAGATCTGCTTGTCGCCGATTCGCGATTCCAGCGATGACGACATGGGCGTTGTCTGCTTGATCGATCAATTTCGGAAGGACTTGCTTTGCATCGAATTTCCCTGAAATTCGTACATCAGTCGTGTTGGCGTGGCGGTTTTTGAACAGATTAAATAGCGTGCTTGACGGGCTTAGAATCAGGGCTGCCATTTCTTCTTTCAGTTTCAACGGCACGATGTTATTGCGGTTTTGGACAAGCGTAATTGCCTGTGATGCGATGGTTTGTGCCACTTGCTTGTGGGATTGAACGCCAACGACTGCTGCAACTGTGCTCACATCGACAAACGGGCGGTTAAATGCCCCGCACGCCCGCTTGCCTTTCAAAATGCGTCTGACAGATTGGTCTAGTCTGGCTGTCGGGATGCGCTCATTTTTCGCCGCCGAGAGTAAAGCGTCGTAGACTTCGATCTGCTTCGTCGGTGTCCAGAGTGCGAGGACCACATCCGCCCCGGCTTCAATTGCCATCACCGCCGCCTCGCCGGCATGATAGGGCTCATCGATCGCTTTCATCTCCATGTCGTCCGTCATAATCAGCCCGTCGAACTGGAGTTCTTTCCGCAACAGGCTCGTCAAGATGGCCGGTGAGAGCGTGGCGGGTCGATCCGCATCGAGTGCCGGATAGACGATGTGCGCTGTCATGATTGCAGCAACGCCGGCATCAATCGATGCACGAAACGGCTTGAGCTCAATCGCCTGGATGTGCTTCAGATCATGGCTCACTGTCGGCAGGTCGGTGTGTGAATCGACGCTTGTGTCTCCGTGTCCGGGGAAATGTTTGGCTGTCGCTAACACACCGTTTCGCTGCAACCCTCGGATATAAGCGGTTCCCAGGCGCGAAACGAGCGCCGGAGATTCTCCGAAGGAACGGCGGCCGATGACCGGGTTCCGCGGATTGTTGTTGACATCCATGACCGGAGCGAAGTTCAGATTAATCCCCACCGCAGACAGTTCAATCGCAGTGATTTCCCCCGCTCGCTCTGCCAGTTCAGCCGAACCGGTTGCGCCTAACGCCATATTGCCGGGCAGCACCGTCGCGCCTTTTTTCAGCCGTATGACCCTCCCGCCTTCCTGATCGGTGGCAATCAGCAACGGAATCTGATGTTTTGTTCCTTGCGCCAATTGTTGCAATTCGTTCGTCAGTCGTGCCACCTGTTGCGGCGATTGGATATTCCGACCGAAAAGAACAACGCCTCCAACGAACCGCTGACTAATATGGACTTTGATCTCTTTATTGGCCTTGGGCCCATCAAAACCCACCATGATGAGTTGTCCAACTTTTTCCTCGATTGTCATCTCAGCAATGAGCAAATCGATTTCCGCGTCGGTGAGGGCAAAAAGATGAAGAGGCGCAAAACCGGTCAGGAGCATAAAATATAAACTATAAAACATGACACGTAATGCGTGTTGTGTATTTTCTAACAAAGGTTCAGGGATTCCAATGTCCCATTGCTTGCATGTTTTCTTGCGACAAGCAGTATTCATAAGCGAGATCTGCATCAAGCTGTTCGTTCTCCGCTGAACGCGAATTA
>JAPUIP010000194.1 GCA_027296925.1 Candidatus Poribacteria bacterium
AGCACATCGTCCTGAAACACAGGTGATAGCGGTGGAGCCGAGTGTCTCCCCCGTTCTGTCAGGTGGGCAGCCGGGACCGACCCGCATTGACGGCATTGGCGCCGGCATAATTCCAGAGGTGTTGAACGTTGACATTATCGATCGCGTGATTACCGTATCTGACGAAGATGCTTACCAGATGATGAGGCGGATTTCAAAGGCTGAAGGCTTGCTTGTCGGCATGTCTTCCGGGGCAAATCTATACGCCTCACTAGAAGTCGCGAAAGCGCTCGGTAAGGATAAAACTGTCGTCACGATCTTGCCGGATACAGGCGAACGCTATTTCAGCCTCGCTCGGTATTTTGAATCCGCAATCGAGCCCGATGTTGATGTTGATTAGGGGCGCGACGCACCGTCCTGGCTCGTGGATGACGCACTCCGAAACCGCGAAGAAGCGAATTTTAGGATGGATAACCTATGAAGGCGAACGATCCACAATCCGCAACGATAGAAGGGACCGGGTATTCATTGGATGAATTGATCGACCGGGATGGGATCAACGAAGAACTTTGTTACCATATACGCTCACTCGACGAACCACAACAGATTCTGTTTGACCTCTTCAACCGTTTCAAGGAGCGCGCGGCGATTGTCACGAGCGGACAATTATCTGGGATGGTTCTAATTCAGATGGCCCACGAAAATCAGTTGCCATTTCGGGTCTGCACGATCGATACCTTGCGCCTGTTCCCTGAAACGTACGAGTTCTTAGATCGCGTCGAGGCTCACTATAAGGTGCATATCGAAAGGATTACGCCGGATGTGAAAGAGGTAGATCGCATGGTGGCGCATCACGGAGAATACCTCTTTTTCGACGCTAAGCGGAAACAGGAGTATTGCTGTGAAATTCGCAAAGTGCGGCCGATGCAACGGCTGTTAGATACGTTAGACGTCTGGTTTTCTGGGCTGCGGCGAGACCAATCCGATAATCGGCGACACATCCCCAAAGCAGAAATTATCGTCCATAATGGGCGGCCTATCCTGAAGGTCAATGCGCTTGCAAATTGGCCCGAGGCCCGGATCTGGCAGTTTATTCACGAAAACAATGTGCCGGTGAATCCGCTGATGCAACCGCAAAAATACGGACAATACTATGAATCACTCGGCTGTATTATTTGTACCACCCCCATCCGTCCCGGCGAGCCGAAAAGGATGGGCCGGTGGCGATGGCAGAACGCAATATCTGCTGAAGATGAAAATAAGAAAGAGTGTGGGATTCACTACGCGATATAAGTACACTCAGTAGATCAAAGCGCTGTCAATTTTTCGACAGTTATCAATTCTTAAAGAAAGGGGCTTACAATGGCTGTTATAGTACGTATCCCAACCCCACTGAGACGACTGACCAAAAATCTGGCCGAAGTTGAAGTGGGCGGAGACAATATTGAAAGTGTCATCGAAAATCTGGAGGAAAACTACACAGGAATTAAAGAACGTATCTGTGACGAAGAGGGCAATATTCGCCGTTTTGTCAACATCTATCTCAATGACGAAGACATCCGCTTCTTAGACGGAAAAGCAACGGCGGTTAAAGATGGCGATGAAATCTCGGTCATCCCCGCAATCGCAGGAGGCTAGGCGAAGAGAGAGCTTACAATATGTGCAGTCATCTCAATTAACGTATTCGAGCGCGGATCAAATCGAGTCATAATCGAATGCCATTCTGAACCCTTCGGCGTAGTTTACCCTCGAGCGTAGCGAAGGGCTCAGGACAGGCTCCGTGAAGAATCTCTGTTGCCCCGGTGTGAATTCTTCATTTCACTCAAAATAACATAACTTCGTAGATTTTATTCTGCATCCTTGTTATAGAACGTGACTCGCTTGTATTTTACATTTTACGCCGGATGAAAGGAACTGAGGTGTTAGCGTTACAACTCGACACTTTGGATCGCATCCACGAACACGCAAAGGCGGAATTTCCCGATGAATGCTGTGGCATCATCTTGAGCGATGGGGCTCGGGAGTTTGTCCGGGAGTGTCGAAACATCCAAAATGAACGGCATGCCGAAGACCCAGAAACGTATCCCCGCGATGCACGCACGGCGTACCTCATAGATCCGCATGACCTCATCCGCGTGCATAAAGAGGCTGAAACGGAAGGACGACCGATCAAGGCCTTCTACCATTCCCACCCGAATCACGATGCCTACTTTTCCGAAAAAGATAAAGCGGACGCGACGGCTTGGGACGAACCGGTGTATCCCGATGCCGCTTATATTGTAATCTCTATCTACGATGGGGAGGTACGAACAACCCGCGCTTACGCTTGGAGTGAAGCTGACACGGATTTTATTGAAATGCCGATACACGAAGGGTGAAACGGGAAAGCGGAGAAATTTCAGGTATCACGTTTCGATATGCTGATTCAAAAGGAGAGATTAGATGGCATCTTTAAGACTTCGTTTGACATTCCCGCCGGATCGGATTACCGAACCGGTGATCTATAATATCGGGCGTCAATACGATGTTGTTACGAATATTCGGCGAGCCAACGTTAGGGCGGACGCGGGGTGGGTTGTTTTGGAGATCACTGGCGATGCCGATGAACTTGAGCGGGTTGTGGAACACCTCGAAAATATTAAGGTGCATGCCGAACCGGTTGAGGGGGATCTGGTCCAGTAGGGTGTGAGGAGGTCTTTATGGGACAACGCACGCAAACTGAACTTCATTTAAGTACGCTTAACAACTGTGCATGAATTTGCTGCCAGTCACTGCGACGGTTGCTGATCAGGATCAGCCGATCCATCTGTTGAATTTGGAGATCTGGAGGTGGGTTAATCTGGTGCTGATTGTCTCTGATGATGCCAACCAATATGACCGGCGCTTTGAGTTTTGCAAGAAGGGAGCGCAGTTCATTGAAACTGACACCTTCGATCGCAAGGGTTTCGCTATACAGTTCACTCCCTTCTGCCTGGGTCAATAGTTCGGCGACAGCGGGGGCGATCCCTTGATCAGTGACTTCTTGCGCCAGAATCTTAGCGGCGATGTTGTTAGTGGGAATGACGGCGCTGCAACGGAAGGATCGGAATAGCGCAAGGTGTTCGACACTCTGACACTCCGCGATTGTCCGAATTTCCGTGTTCAGAATTTCAACGAGTGAGATTGTTGCAGCGGTAATGGCGTCGGCGCTCTGACTATCGGTCTGTGGCGAAAGCACAAGTACGACATGCGCGTTCTCAAGACTTGCCCGCTCCCATGACTCTTCCTGCATAGGAGAACCACGCACGAAAAAGACATTGGAACGGTTGAAGGGCAGTTCCTCAATACTATCGGTCAGAATTACAACTGACCGGTGTGCTGTCCGTGCATCCGATGCAAGCTGTCCGATGATTGCCGCGACTTTCAGCTCAGAGGGAAAATTCACGAGAATGATATGTCCCTCAACCAGATCGCGGCAATTGATGAATCCATAGCGCCGATCGGTATGCCCTTCAACGGTCGTATCCACAATCTGAGCCAGCACATACGGAAATGAAGCCAGACCAATCCCATATAGCAAGATCAGCGTTGCAATTCGTCCGCCCACAGTTTCCGGGGAGTAGTCCCCATAGCCAACGGTCGTAATTGTCGTAAAACTGAGCCAGAAAGCATCCCAAAGCGTCAGTTGATCGTTGACCTGCTTTTCAAAGAAGTAAAAACATCCCGAATTGAGAGCGATACAAATAACCACGACGCAGCCTGCCACCGCAACACGTCGGATATGACGATTTCGAGAGACACGGCGTAAACGGTGAAACCAAAATTTCAGAAACAAAGGCATCCTTCCTCCTTAACTGTTCTCACGCCAGCAGTGAGAAATCCCGTCTAAAATTGGCAAATTTCGCTCCGCCCAAACTGCGTATTGCGTCAAGAAGCGAACAATCCATGCATCGGTCACCTTCATCATTATTCGTTGCGTCTGGCGTTTGCGTTTCATGTTTTTCGTATCGCATATCCCATACCTCTCCAGATTCTTGGATAGAATGCTGGGCAAGGCTTCTCTTTTTCGCTATACTTTCTTTCAGGATTGTGATACACTTTTTCTATTTTATGGCTCGATTAACAGAATGCATACAGCTTTGAGCATTTTTGGGGGAGAACCATGGCAAACTCAGATTACAAGATTGGTGTCGTTGGCGTGGGCCGGATGGGAAGCAACATCGCGCGCCACTTAAAAGATGAAGGATTTCCAGTTACCGCCGTCTACGACGTTGATGCGGACCGGGCAAAGTCGCTCGGCGAAGAGATCGGCGCCGAAGCAACGGATCGGCTAGCCCGAGTGACGGAGCTCGCGGATTATATCATCACCGTTGTTACCGATGATAACGCCATGCGGCAGATCTTCTCGGAAGATGCCGACGATAGCCTGCTCAAAGGCGCGGGCGGTAAGCTATTTATCAACTGTGCAACCATCACGCCGCAGGTGCATGTCGATGTGGAGAGGCTTGCAGAGAAGCATGGCGGACAAAGTCTTGAAGGATGTATGGCAAGCAGTATAACCCAGGCTCGCGAAGGTACGCTCTATCTGATGTGTGGTGGAAAAGAGGAAGCGTTCAATCAGGCAAAACCGATCCTCGATTCGATGAGCCTTGATCTCCGCTATATCGGTGAGGCGGGGCGTGCCGCGCAGATCAAAGCGCTTGTAAATATGGTCATGAATATCAACACGGCTGGACTGGCAGAAGGGCTCGGACTTGGGGCTGCGCTCGGCCTGGATCTGACGATGCTGCAAGAGGTCTTCGCACAAACCGGGGCAAACTCTCGTGTCCTGGAAACAGACGGCGAGGATATGCAAAATCGTGACCACGAATGCTATTTCTCCGCGGCACACGCATCAAAGGATTCAGGGATTGCGCTTGACCTTGCGACAGCCGCCGGTTTGAATCTGCCGCTCGCTGAGACGACCAAAAATCAGTATGACAGAATGATTGAGATCGGCAAGGGGGAATTGGATAAATCTGGCGTTGCGGAGCTAACCTTCCCCGGCAGAGGGTAGGGGAGTGGGTCGGGTATGGCTGAAGGCCTACCCGGCCTACAAATTCCTGATGACGGTCGATAGGCATGTCAACCATAAAGCTCCGCCACATATTCAGCGTAACCGTTGTAGGGTAGGGTTGGGCGCCTTTTCCATGAAAAAGCCGGGCCGGGGCCGATCATCCGTTCTGTCGCCTGAGACCACCGGGGATGAGGCTTGTTGGGGTTGACGTTCGCCTCAAAACCGTATTCATTGGGTTGGAGTGTGTTCCAGAAGGTGGCCGGCTGATGGTTGAGAAACTCAATCTTGACGATTGATTTGGCGCCCTTGAAACCGTACTTCCACGGTATCACTTCACGGATCGGCGCACCGTGTTGTTTCGGCAGTTCGTGTCCATAAATGCCGACGGCAAAAAACGCCAGTTCGTTTGCCATTTCCTCGATGCGAAGGCTTTCGGTGTAGGGCCAGGGTAGTCGCGAAAGGCTGAAGCCCGGGCCCTTTGTAATCTTTGGGTTATAATAAGACGCGAACCGAACGAATTTCGCCTCTGATAGCGGTTTGACCTCTTTGATCAGCAAATTCATCGGGAACCCTGTCCACGGCACGACCATCGCCCACGCCTCAACGCAACGGAAGCGATAGACACGCTCTTCGAGTGGGAATTTTTTGCGAATGTCGTCCAGATCGTACGTGCGCGGATTTCGGACTAGCCCTGTGACTTCCACTTTCCAATTTTCGGTCGGTAACGCCTGGGCTTTTTCCGAAATGGATTTCGAGCCGCCGAATTCATAAAAGTTATTGTACTTCGCAGCCAGGGCCTCGTCGGTGATTGGTCGATCAACTTTCGCAAACGCTCGATTGCGTTGGAGCGATTCAAATTTCATGAGATCGGCGCCGGCGGCGGATGCCGACTTTGAATCCGAACGGCTCAGACATCCGACGATCGAGGGGCAGGCGATAGAAAGCCCGGCGCCAATGAGCCCTTTTAGAGCGCGTCGACGGTTCAGAAAAATAGCTTCTGGCGTCACCTCCCGCTCTGGAGTGCCCCACGGTTTTGGAATATGGATATGTGCCATGAAAAAACTTCCTTTCAGAGATGGTAATCATGCATGAAGCGTTCTGTGGTAGTCACAGAAAAATGACTTTGCCGATCGGTGCTGGTAATAAATGAAGTAAGCGCAGTTGGTGGAGGTCTCGGAGGGGGGATGTATTGCAAATAACCTCAACCAAGACGCGCCTCACGTCTTAATTCGTCTTCCGTCAGATTGAAAGTATCCACACCGTAATCAGCGAGTCGAGAAAGAAAAACAACTTTAGGAATTCCTGCCAGTTGAGAGGCCGCGCCGGAGGATAGCTTCCCGAGTTCGTAAAGTTTGATTGCCGCGGCAAGACGTAGTTCCTCACCGAGTTTCTCAGGTGAAAGCTTAAGTGCCAACAGGCTTTGCTCTGGAATATCTAAAATAATACGGTTCATTGCGAGGTACCTCGGAGTTGAATCCCATATAACGACCGTAACGACGGGTTAGGTGACTCCTACCTCAGTCGACTCTACTGTATCGCTGACTGTTCTGACTGATTCTCGACTATCGAACGCTTCACCATGTGGAGTTTGGCCTAATGACGTACTCTTTCTCTGCAAGTAGTCGATATATTGATCAACATCATTGGCAAATCGCTCAGAGATCGCGCAGCGAACGCGACGGATATCTTGAACGATAAAGGTATCTTCAATCATTGGATCCTCCTATCAACTGATTCGGTGTAACAAGCGCAGGAACATACAGACCTAGCGACGTGTTGACGATGCGAATACGCTGGAACTTATTTGGGTTAGCCAAGTGTTTGGAGTTCCATGTCAGCAAGTAATCACATTTGTGGTATGAGGCGAGCGCCAGGTGAAGCGCGTCTCCCACGGGGTTCTGCAGCATGATACTCCTGCTAACGTAAACCTTGACGATGTCACGGACTTCATCCACAACCTCAATGCGTGGTATATCGACGACGAGCCCAAGTGTGTCCTGTGAGTGTGGAAAGTCAGGATGGGATAGCTCATCAGTGACCGCTTCGCTGACTACCACATCATATTCCTCTCGCACTTCGTCCCACCAGACTCGAGACCAATGTCGTTGCGCGACTGAGATAACATCATCTCTTTCGTCGAAGTAGGCACCAATAACTGATGATTCGACGTACACTTTTGGGAGCATACATACCTTTCCCTAGAGAAACCTGCCTAACTACAAATGGACCGAGATCTATTCGTAATATATGCACACACTTCTCCCCACTAAGTTTCTGCCATCTGTATGCAATTGATAACTGGTGATGATGGTGATTATTGAAGTGGCCGTAACCACCATCGCCATAACTCTTGGTGAGCCCAATGACTTTGTCAATTAGACCCGCACAAACTTCTGGAGGCGCTTTTCTGAAACGACCTCGCTGACATAGATATCGCCGTGGGAGTCGATCCAGATACCGTGCGGCGAGTCGCTAAACTGGCCGGGATTCGTGCCTTTCTCGCCCCATTGTGTGATGATCTCTCCTTCGAGCGTCATGACGGTAATGCGCTGCCCGCCTTCGGCGATATGGATGACATCGTCCTGATCGATGAACAGGTCATTTGGCGACCGGAGATCTCCCCACTCTGTCAGATACTCTCCGTTTGCATTGAAAATCTGACAGCGAAGGTTGCCGCGATCCAGGATGTAGACCCGATCGTTTTTGTCCACTGTGACATCATGAGGCAGATTGAACTCGCCGGGGCCCGTCCCCGGTGCGCCCCATGACACAATCACTTCACCATCGGGAGTCAAGCGGTGGACCCGCGATTGTCCATACCCATCGGAAACATAGAGATCGCCCGATTGAGACAGAAGGGCACGAGTCGGCTGATTAAAGGGCTGCCCCGGCGGTCCGGGTTGACCTACCGTTCCCAACGTCTGCAGAAGTTCGCCGGAAAGCGAGAATTTCCGAACGGTATGGTCTTCGGTATCCGTTGTATAAATTTCATCGTTTGGACTGATCCAAATTCCATGCGGTTTTTTGAAAATGTCCGCCCCCCACGAAGTAAGAAACGTGCCGCCGCGCTCAAAAACGAGCATCGCGGGTTGGGGCTGCCGATTGAACACATAGACGCGGTCTTGTGAGTCACAGGCAACGCCAGAAGCAAGACCTAACTGGGGTATTTGCCCCCAACCTTCCACAACTTCGTATCGATAATTCCCACTGCCGTAAGTCATAGTCACTGTTCCTCCTCATCGATTTTACCGGTGTCATAGCACCCGGGCATTTCTCTTGCCATCTCTCCTCAGACGGCTGCTGCATACAGACGAGCCACTGCAAAAGCAGAAGATGCACAGGTGATCTCCCGAGTCTCAGCGGCGATTGCAGATATTGTAATACACTTTCAAAATCAATGCAACCTCAAAAGCGAAAGCCGATCTGTCCTTCATCTCTCGGCTGTCACGGTCAACGTGAGAATTTTTCCTGCTGCTGAAACCAATTGACAACGACCCGCAAATTCGTTATCATACTTATTTCGAACGCAAACCCAAAATTTGCTCAATATCAAGCTGATGAGGAGAATTAAATGATTAAACCGCACGGCTCCGAAATCCTGAAACCGCTCTATGTTGCTGACGACACACAGCGCGTAACCCTAATCGAAGAAGCTGAAAACTTGCCCTCGCTGCTGATTTCGTCGGGAGCTGCGGCCTCCGCGGTGATGCTCGGCTCCGGCTATTTTAATCCCCTGACCGGCTACATGAACATCGCCGAAGCCATGGGCGTCGCCGAAAATATGACGCTGCCGGACGGTCTGTTTTGGCCCGTGCCGGTGATGAATATTGTCCAGACGGAACAACTCACCGAATTGGTGAAGGAGGGCGGGCGGATTGCGCTACGCGATCCAAACGTGGAAGGTAATCCACTCCTTGCCATCATGGAGGTTTCGGCGATTGAAGCCCTTTCCGATGAACAAAGGACATTCCTAATTGAGAAAATCTTTCGCACGACAGACTCTGCCCACCCGGGTGTAGCCGCTTTTGCGGATATGGGCAATCAGGTGATTTCCGGGGCTATCCAAGTCCTCAACTATTCCTATTTCAGATCTGATTTTGCGGATACCTTCCGGACCGCTGTGGAGATTCGGGAAGAAATCGCCAAGATGGGCTGGAATAAAGTTGTTGCCTTTCAGACGCGAAACCCTATGCACCGTGCACATGAGGAGTTGTGCAAAATTGCGCAGCAGGAAGTTGCGGCGGACGGTATACTCATTCACATGTTGCTCGGCAAACTGAAGCCGGGCGATATTCCCGCGCCCGTCCGGAATGCGGCGATTCGTAAAATGGTGGAACTTTATTTTCCGGAGAACACGGTTTTAATTACCGGTTATGGTTTTGACATGCTTTACGCCGGGCCGCGCGAAGCGGTGTTGCATGCGGTTTTTCGACAGAATTGTGGGTGCTCTCACCTGATTGTCGGGCGTGACCACGCAGGGGTTGGGGATTACTACGGTCCCTTCGACGCGCAAACCATCTTTGATGACATCCCCGCAGGCGCCCTTGAAATCGAAATCTTCCGCGGCGACCATACCGTTTGGTGTAACGAATGCAACCAGATCGTGATGATGCGCGACTGCCCGCACGGCCCGGACGATTATCTGTTTCTATCAGGTACCAAGGTCAGAGATATGCTGTCAGCCGGTGAATCCTTACCGCCGGAATTCTCGCACCCTGAGGTCGCCGAAATCTTGATGAAACACTACCAGAAGGAGGCTGCACAGGCGTAGCGAAACGAGTCATGTGTATTGAATTTCCTTCAACCCAAATAAAACGAGGAGTAACGTGTCAACGTACAAAGCTGTAATCATTGGATTGACCGGTATTGGAGCGAGTCGGCCGGATGAATCCTCTCATCTGCCGATTTACGGGCGGATTCCCCGTTCCCATGCCGCAGCCTACTATCGCCACCCCCAAACAGAGGTTGTCGGTGTGTGTGACATTCGCCAGGAGACCCTGGACAACTTTCGGCAGAACTGGCACGATGTTTGGCCGGATATGCGCTACTATACCGACTACCGAGAGATGTTGGAGCGGGAGCAGCCGGATCTGGTCAGCGTTGCGACCCCCGACCACCTCCACGCGGATATCACCGTTGATGCCGCCAATGGGAGTGCGCGGGCGATTCTGTGTGAGAAACCGATTGCCACGACGCTTGCTGACGCCGATCGGATGATCGCCGCCGCCGAAGCCAACAACGTGCTGCTTTCTATTGAGCACACACGGCGTTGGGACCCCAGATTCCACGCCGCGCGAGAACTCATCCGCAGTGGCGAAATTGGCCCGCTCCGCAGCATTGTGACCAGTCTGTACAGTGCCCGCTCGATGCTTTTCCGCAACGGCACCCACATGGTTGATACAACCTGTTTCTTCGCCGAATCCAACCCGCAGTGGCTTTTTGCGGAGTTAGAGGAGGGATTTGATCATTTCACAGAATACAAGGGGGATGGCGGACATGACCCCGCCACCGATCCGGCGGCTTCCGCTTATATCCACTTTGCCAACGGAGTGCGGGCGTTTTATAACAGCATCAAAATCGAGATGCCCGGCTCGCAGCACGAACTGATCTGTGAGCGGGGGCGCATTGAGGTTTCAGACCGAGAACTGACTGTGATTCGTGGCACCTCTCATTTTGAGTGGTCGAAGTCAACCGTTACCCCAGACGACTACATGCACACGTTCCAACTCGGGGCGGTTGCGGAACTGATTCATGTCCTCGAACATGGCGGTGAGTTGGTTTCGCCAGGACGTGAAGGGCGTAAAACGCTGGAAATTATGCTGGCTATATTGAGATCTCATCAACTGGGCAATATCCGGGTCAACCTGCCTCTGGAATAGCATTGTCCACTGCAACCGATAGTTATACTCAACATCATGTCAAATTGCGTTTTTTTGTAATGGTCA
>JAPUIP010000195.1 GCA_027296925.1 Candidatus Poribacteria bacterium
TAAGTGGAACATCTTCCAGATGAAAGGTCACTTTTTCATTAAGCTGCACTTCCTGATCCACAATGAAGTTCGTCCCATACAACTTAAACAGCATCAGCAGCAGTTTTTGAAGTTCCTCATTTTCTGCGCGTACCGTCACCCTTTGCTCAAGCGCCGGGGTTTCAAAGACGATATGCAACTCGTTTTGTGTGCTGATGATTTCGTAAAATCCCCACCGCTTCAGGTGAACATAAACGGTGCAGCCGGGCGGCGGTCCTTCATCAGTGTCAAGTGTAATGCTGCGAATGGTGCCTTCTGACTGTATCGGAAGGCCTTGGCGTAACGTCTCAGAGACCTTTGTATTAGACAGGTGCACACTCAGAATATGGGAATCCGGTAATCTTTTCACCCGCTGAACCTTGAGAGGGCTATCGCCAAGCAGGCGTACCCGCGTTGCCTGAGACTCAGAAACTGTATCGATTCCCACCAGTGTTGTGATTGTTTGCTTCGGCTCGGGTTGGGGCTGCGCACCAGGAGATGCACTGGAATCAGGGGTATCCGCAGTGACATTAACGATTGCCTGACGGGCAGCAGACACGGGCTGTGGTTTTTCTTCATCTGTTCCTTCGCTGTGCTCCGGGCCAGGCTTGGGTTGCTGGTCACGGGTGGTCTTCGACTCGGCGGCATTCTCTCCGGCATCAGCCGGTGGTTTGGTATCGACTTTGGTTAAAGCAGGCGAGCCAACAGGGGCGGCTGGCGATTCCGGCGTGGGCCGGGGGGCGAACGGAAACTGAAAGCGGAGCACGTTGCCTTCGGCCACAATGATCGGCTGAATCGACTGTCTGGGGTAAAACACGATTCGACTGATGGGAGGGTCTGGTTGGAATTGCGATAGGACGACCTGCGTTACCGGAAGGTCGGTTCGCTCTGGAAACAGTCTCTTCAGTCGGAGCCGGGTAGTTCGCCCAGAGTTGACGCCGCTCCGCGTATTGGGCAGATCCACAAAAATGTGCGTTGCAACGCCTTTTCTGCGTTTCCTGAATATGGGTTCTAAATGCTGGAGCGGTGCAGTTCCCTCAAGGGATATAATCAGATACTCATCGGTCAATTCGACCGGACCGAGTTTCGAGATCCAAACCGGTTCTTCTGCCGGTTCCTCTGAGTGGGCGTAAAATATAGCCACTCCGACTGTGAGCACTAAAACACTGAGCGAGATCTGTATCAGGCGCATATCTTTTATCCTTTTGGCATTTCAACGAACTGATGAACGTATCGGCTTATGGGCAACAAAGGAACAGGAATCGTTAATAGTCAAAAACAGCCAATGGCTTTCCCAAATCACCGAGGTTTTTGTAAGGGCGCCACTTGCTGCGCCCATTTGCAACATATCATTGACCAATACATTTTTCTCTACTTTTCTATCCCCTCTCACCTCGATAACTAACGGTTAGCGGCCAGTTTCAGCACGACCGTCTTTCGGTTACTGATGCGGCGGATTCGAACAGAATCGCGAGTAATGCTTTCAACCTTAAACAGGGATTCTGAGTCTGTTTCGCCGACAGCCAGAATTTCTCCGTTAATGACGGACAATGGATTTGTTGCACTCCAGACAATCGTAGAGAGGATTGCCGGTTTTTCCGCAGGAGGTGCCGCCTGGGGTTTACCCTCCTTCCTCCACGGTAACTTAAAGATATCTCTACCCCGCCGTAGCTCTAGCGGGGGCAATTTCGTAAACGAGAGGATTTGTGGAAGCGTTGCAATGTCTTCCTGGGATTGCGCGGTCAACGGTGGTAGTGCTTTCTGGGTCGTCTGGATCTTTGAACTCTCACGCCAAAATAGTGCGCAGATGAAAAGACAGCCGACTAAAATGACAAAAATGAGGTTCTCTATGTTTCTCATAGCTTGATTTCCTGACCGACATTTTCGGGGGTTGAGTAAAAGATATTGAGCGTCAATTCTGCACTTACGGTGTGTTTCCCTGCGTCAATACGGCGCAGCTTTAAGTCCCGGATAGAGATGAGTCGTATCCCACTCTCAAGCTCATACAAAAACTGAATAATGTCTCGGGTATTCCCCTCAGCTCTGATCTGATATGTCACCTTGGGTATTGAAGAATCTTGTGGTTCTTTGCTCCGTACGGAGCCCTTAACGCTGGTGATTCCCGTAACGGTCAAGCCCTTACTCTTCACACTGTACTGACGAATCTGCTTAAGAATTTCGGGGATTGCCTCTTTCGCGGGAATTCTGGCGAACAGAAGTCCGAGATTCTCCTCCACCTCTTTGAGCGCTTCAGCCGTGATGGTTTTGGGATAGGATTCAATATCCCGCTTGAGTTGATTGATGACGGCTTGCTGCATCATCACATGATTCTGTGTTTTCTTGAGATTTGTAATGCGAGGACGCCAAAACCCGACATAGAATCCGATCATGATAGCGGCCCAGATTCCGGTATAAATCAATACTTTCTTTAAACCCATAGGAAATTCTCCCAAAACGACAGGTTCGTGTTCAACATGCCTGTCAAACGACAGCTTTCATATATCGTTCCCAGCCTCACGAAATTCAACTCTCATCTAGAGGTATCTCCGCGATGATTTCAAAGGACATCACCAGACGATCGGACTCTTCTCTTTGATTCACCCGGCTCAGCTTTATCTGCTGCAGAAAGGGGAAGGTTTCCAAACGATCAATCAGTTCTGCGATTCGCGATAAGTCTTTGGCATCTCCCAAAATATTGAGCTTAACCAGTTCCTGGGGTTCATCTGACTGTGAGGTGTCCTTGGATTGATCTAAAGGCTTTTTAGATTTATCTTTTGCGGGCACCGTGGGCGCAGTTTTAATAATTTCATATTTTAGGGAAATCTCTGTCAGCCACACCTCGGCAGGAATTTGGTTGTATATCAGACTTAGTTTGTCGGACCAAGTCTGGCGCTCTTCGATGGCATTTGCAAGAAGGTCCCGGCGTTCGTGGAGAAGGGCCGTTCGTTCTTTTAGAGCATTAATTTCACCCTTGAGTTGATGGTATTTATTCAGCACTCCCTGCATTAACTGGCTTTGCTGGTGGAACGTCTTTTCTTGATTGATGAGCCCCATCACGTTCAGAGAAAGAAAGCTCAGAATCAGGAGCGAAAGAATCAGGTAGGAGATATTCCGCAGGTTAAATGCACTCTGCGGTGCGTACTCTTGCGGGAGCAGGTTGACTTCAATTTGCAAATGGCTCATGAAGTCTGCGTCGGTTTGAGCATCACGGGGCTCCATAATCTGCTCCAGACGCGCCTTTGCTTCCTGTTTGCTCTTTGACCTGTTCAGCCACTGAAACATGGGTTTCTCCTTAATCAGAACAGTTTGCTTAATAGGTTGCCGAACCAGCGCGCATCCTTGAACGCTGGGACTGGAATCTCTTCTCCCATGAGTCGCTGCGCAATACGTCTGTAGGCCGCCCCAACGGGTGAGTATTGATTATAAGTCAATGGCAGACCCCGGTTGCTAGAAACGATGATTTTTCTTGGGTCCTCGGGAATCACACCAAGCAGTTTGATCATCAGAATATCAACGATATCTTGGTGATTGAGCATGTGGTGTGCATCGACCATTTCGTGGAAGAGCCGGTTGACAATCAACTGTGCTTCAATGTTCTTCGACTGCAACAGACCGATAACGCGATCTGCGTCTCGGATCGCTGCCACTTCCGGTGTTGTAACGATGATGGCTTCATCGGCGCCAGCAATGGCGTTTTGGAATCCCTGCTCAATTCCCGCAGAGGAATCGACAAGAACGTAATCGTGTTCCGACTTCAGTGAGAGGCAGATGTCTTTCATCTGTTCGACAGAAATGTCAGTTTTGTTATGTTCCTGGGAGGCGGCAAGCAGTTTCAGGTCCTTCACTCGCCGATCGCGTATCAACGCTTGTTCGAGCTCACAATTGCCCAGAATCACATCCATCGATGTGTAAAAAATACGACCTTCTAACCCGAGGATCAGGTCCAGGTTTCTCAACCCGACATCGGCATCAACAACGACGACCTTGTTGCCTATCAGGGCAAGCGCCGTGCCAAGATTGGCAGTAACCGTGCTCTTGCCAACCCCCCCTTTACCAGAGGTTATCACAATGACTCTGCCCATTTTTTCTCCCTCCTTGCTTTCATTATTTCTTACTCATTTCCTTCGAGCACGAATCCGGAGCATCAGCAAATTGCGAGAGTTTGCCTTCGTTCAAGATTTCATTTTTCCAGCCAATCCATTCGAATTTGGCGCCGACTGCGTACTCTCGAGACGATTCAAATTCGGCACCGACTTCATACGTCTCAGCAGTCTTCCGACACCAGACGACCTTGGCTAAGGCGAAGACGGTGGACGGCAGCGAGTCTGAGTCGAGTTCGAGGCTAACCGTTTTGCCGGGGTCAATTGGGTTATCCGATGTGAAACATATTCCTCCACCGCTAATATTGACCGTCTCTTGCTCGACGGGGGTTTCTTCCGGTGACACCTGATAGGTGACCCGCCATTTTGAGGAAAACCGGGGAAATTTCCGTCTATCTTTCATCATAACCTCCAGTTTCAGTACTTCACGTTTTTTCCAATCGACTCCTGTAACCGGCTCTTGAGCCCTTCGCCCCGCACCGAAAAATGGATATACTGAGTTTATACCTGCTTAAGTGCCAAGCCAACTGCGGTGGCAAAAAGTGGTTCGTTGCCTCTCAGCGCAGCGGTGTCTCCCTTGGGATCGACGGCGATCTGGTCCAAATAGTGGATAATCTGTATCGGGATGGAAAATCGGGAATCGAAGAACTGATCTAAGTTGGGCAATTGGGCTGTACCGCCGGAGACAATCATTTTTGCTGGCCTGGATTCGGGAAATTCCCTTTCGTAAGCGTCTAAGTGAACATAAATCTGCTGATATAATTCTTGATCCAAGCAATCTTCGAGTGCCTCCCAGACCTCAGGCTCTTCGACTTGCGCATGCTTGCTCGCTTCGGCTTCCTCCCACTCCACGTTCAAGCGTTGAACCAGTTGGGAGGTGAGTTGATTGCCGGCGATGGGGATGTGCGGATAAAGGTATAGTTGGCGCGGTTGATAGAAGCCAATAGCGGTTTGGTTGGCGCCGATGTCCAGGACCGCGGTATCCCCTGTCGGGGAGAGTTGCTGTGTGACGACGAGGAGTCGAGCCAGCGCGAGGAAGTCAATATCAATCGCTATTGGGATGAGACCGCAATCTCGCAGCAACTGCACGTGCCCTTCAATCAAGTCACGATGAACGGCAACGACGAATACCTCCAGGCCTCTGACTCCGTTGAGTGTTATTTCCCGTTCAATGTGGCAATCAATCTCGGCTTCATCGTTGTAGGTGATGTAATCTTGCGCTTCAAATTCTGCTCGGACGCTCATCTGCAGCACTTCCTCCGGTGCATCAAGCGGTAAGTCGGGGATAAAAATAGATCGCATCGTCACCTGCTCATCGAGGGCTGAGGACACCGCGGTCACGACCCGCTTTCCGCGCAACTTTGCCTCATCCACTAAAGTGTGCAGCGTTTCGCGTGTCGCTCCTGCGGGGTCCTGTTCATCGTCTTCCACCTGGGGAATCGACCGACTCTGGACATGGGTGATCACGGGGCCCTTGTTTGTGTGCTTGATTTCGACCAGCTTAATCGCGTGAGAACCGATGTCTAAACCTAAAACCGATTTGCGTCTTCCAAATCCCATGACGAAAATATCTCCCTGCTATAAGTACTTGGAAAAATCTTACCTGCTCCGGAAAAATTTGACCCATTCTTCATGATAAAGTGCGGGTGAGTTTTTAGGAATCTAACTACCCTAGTGTCATTCTGTTGAGTGCAAAGAGATCCTTCCCTTCGCAGAGCCTCAGAGCTTGTCCTTGAACGAAGTGAAGGAACAGGCTCCAAGCCTCAGGATGACATAATGGTCAGCCCTTGGGACGTTTTATTATTTCTACGTCCCTTAACCCCACTCCCAATCGGGACGGGATAGCCCCGTTTCCGACACTATCCCATGATTTCAGGGCAACCTCGCTTTACGCATAGAGCATGCCAATATTTTTGCTCAAGCGGCTGCCGTCAGAATTTTTTTAATAGAACCAGGATTTCATCGAGATCGTTGTTGCGCCAAAGGCACTTTGCGTTGCGTTCGATATAGCCTGGTTGCTATAAAGAACGCTGCCATTTCCGTTACCGATACAGTTTCCTGATGAAGGTGTAGGCGTTAGCACATATACCATACCGATAATGTTATTGTGAATGTGCACAATATCATCGGCAATGATTAACCCGGTGAAGGTGCCGCCGTTCAAGTTCTTCATGACAGTATTTGTCGTGCTGTTATGGACGATTAAAATTCCTTCACTGTCGCCGAACTCAATCGATTGCCAGATTGAGGGGGAAGGTGTACTGCCACCTCCGCCACCTCCGCCGCCCTTCTTCTTCTTCTTGTCGTCCTTGACGTGATGATAT
The DNA here is from genome assembly GCA_027296925.1 of Candidatus Poribacteria bacterium. Classification (GTDB taxonomy): domain Bacteria; phylum Poribacteria; class WGA-4E; order WGA-4E; family PCPOR2b; genus JAPUIP01. The sequence goes on from JAPUIP010000195.1 coordinate 6,443, forward strand.
GTCGCAAGTTCGTACACTAGCTCACCGGTCGTGACATCGTACATCCGAACCGAAAAAGCGTCATCCCTGTCAACAATGTCTCCCTGCACGGTTCCCGGGTCTGAATCTCGAAGATCTTCCAGAGATGCAAAATCAACCCGTAATGCAGTCATAAGACTCGGGTGGAAGGTGATCTCAAATCCGGACTGGGTGACGCCTGTGTAAGTGCTGCCTCCCACAGTAAACGTATATGCCCCTGAGCCGTTATGTGCGTTGTAAAATTCGAGGCGCAGGTTATTCGGGTAGGTCGGGCCAATCACATCATTGAAGAGCAACTTGGGATCATTCATAATATCGATGTACGTCACATTAAACTTGTCGTCAAACTCATGCTCATGATACAGTTCACTGGTTGTCGGGCTATCAAAAACATCTACATCAAAGTGCCCGCCTATCAGTCCGAAATCCCCTTCGTAAGCCGGGAGTTCAACATACGTAACACCTGAAAGCGGAAAGGTCAGATTGGCCGGGTCATTTACATACTGGCTGCCATTTTCCCCGCTCTGCGCGATTGCCATCAAAGTGCCGGGGGCAAGCCCTAATACGTTGTCCGGAGGCTCCGGGTCCGGAAAACCGCCTTCCGCCGACCAATCCGCCGCTTCCTCAATGACTGCGGGGTCCGCGGGTTTGCTCGGCGCATAATCGGTTCCACCGACTGTTCCACCGACTTGAGAATTACCGGACTGGACGCAGGTAATCAACGTGCTGATACCAAGTGTGCCGCTGCCAGGGATCAAGTTGCCGACCATATCATGGTCGCGTCCATCGACCGTGAGAGTTCCCAATGTATCAACCGGCCCTGCCGCCACAATCGTAGCGCGCATAGATACTCCGCCGCCAGCCGGTGCAACCACTTCCATATAGGCCTGGAGTGTTTTTGTCACCCCCTGGGCGGGTATGCTTCCGGTTGAGGTTACCAGGACAATATCGTCGGCATCGACATAACTATTGCCATCCCCATCATCATTGTCCGCAAGCACAACACTATAATTTCCATCTCCTAGACTCACATTCGTACCAAAACTTAAAATGCCATCATCAGCAGTGTCAGGAATCCCATCGGCGCCGACCAGCAGTGCGGTCAGATCTGTTGCGCCATCTTGGAACTCTTTCCAGGTTCGCATGATACCCGCTTCTGCCAGATAGAGTGCCTGCATCCGATGCAGTGTTCGGTAGGCACCGCGGGAGGCAAATATCAGGCTTTGGGCAATCGCGCCACTCAACAGTATCAAAACGAAAGTGGACGCCATCGCATACATAATGATGTTGCCGGCCTGATCATCGGCGAATCGCCGGAACCTTTTCTTTATCATTTTCAATCGGGACATTTCTGAACCCCCTTCGGTATAATCCGCTTGATATTAGTCCTTATTTACGGAATCAACGAATCCCTCGGATCTCACGCTAGAAGTCTCTGAGTGGAAATGGGTAACGCGAACCTTGAAAAGGTTTAAAACCTTTTCAAGGATTGGCTTGCTCTCCAGGCAAATGTGGCAAAGTCGTATCAATTGAACCAGGATTTCATCAAGACAACTGGACCAACGGCACCTTGTGTTGCGGTTGATATAGCCTGGGCGCTATAAAGAACGTCGCCTGAACCGTTACCAATGCAGTTCCCCGCAGACGGGGCTGGCGTTAGGGAAATGACCACGCCGATAATATCGCAGTGAATGTGTACAATATCGTCGGCAATCAGTATCCCCTTAAAGCTGCCCGTGTTCAGATTTTTGATGATCGCATCTTTCGAGTCGTTATGGACAACGATAACGCCGGAACTGTCGCCGAAATGAATGCTCTGCCAAATTTCTCCGGAAGGAAGTTCCACATAGGTGACGCCGGCGAGCGGGAAGGTCAGCAAGCTGGGGTCGGTCACATACTGGCTGCCGTTATTGCCACTCTGCGCAATAGATTTTAACGTATCTGGCGGCAGCCCCATGAACTGATCCGGCGTATCCGGAAAACCGCCTTCTGCGGTCCAATCCACATTGGTCTCAATAACTAACGGATCTCCGGGTTTGCTCGGCGCGTAATCAACCGCGACGTCTGTCCCACCCACTTTGGAATTGCCCTTCTGTACACAGGCTTGCATTGTGCTGATGCCGGGCATACCGGTGGCGGGTATCAGATTACCGTCCATGTCATGGTTACGACCGTCCACCGTGAGATTCCCCAACGTCTTAACTGGCCCTGCCGTGACAATAGCAGCCCGGACGTTTGCCGGGGCAGCCGCCGGAGTGACTTGCATGTACGCCCGAATAGATCTCGTTGTACCATGGGCGGGTATGCTTCCGGTTGAGATGACCAGGACGACATTATCGACATCCGTAAATACATCCAGATCACCATCATCGTTGTCCGCGATCACAACACTGTAATTGCCTTCTCCCAAGTTCACATTCGTACCAAAACTGAGAACGCCATCGTCTGCGGTGCCCGCAATCCCATCGGCGCCGATTAGCAGCCCGGTGAGATTTGTCGCACCATCTCTGAACTCCTTCCAGGTCCGCATGATGCCCGCTTCAGCCAAATAAAGCGCCTGCGTCTGATGCAGTTTTCCGTAGGCATCGCGGGATGAGAATATCATGACTTGGGCAATCGCGCTGCCCAGGATGACCATAACCAAAGTCAATGTCATCGCGTAGACAAGCATCGTGCCGGCCTGATCGTTTACCAATCCGCGGAATTTTTTGCGTATCATTTTCAAGCGGAACATTTTTCCAACCCTCCTCACTTC
>JAPUIP010000196.1 GCA_027296925.1 Candidatus Poribacteria bacterium
GGGTGGTCAACGGTCGAGTCAGGGAGCAAGGAGTCGTCTAACGATCTGGATTGGTTTTCTAGCGCCGGGCTGGACCGGCGGTCATGCAATCTTGACCATGTCCCCTTTTGATAACAGTGCCGCTTCATAGACCTTCATCACTTCACGCGCAAATTCCAGCGAGCCCTGCTTGGCTGGCCGGCTTGCCAGGATGTGGTCGCAGAAATACCGCATTTCGTTATAGAAGCCTTGCGTGAATATCGCCTTGTTTTCGAGCGTAGCCAGACTGTTCTGCGGCTCCCAAACAACCGCGCCGCTATCGAGCCCCTCGGGAGCGTAGCCGGTGGTTTTTCCGTATTGAAAAGGTATCCCGCGATGCAAGGTCACGCGGAGATTATTGTCGATGGCCATGTGACAGCCGTCACCGAAAAAGCTGTAGTGTTCGAAAGGTTGAGTGGTGTTTCCGCCGTCCGCCAGATGCAGGTTTCCCAGCGCACCGTTTCTAAACTCCAATACACACACGCCACCGCCATTTCGACCCCGGTGAACAGCAACCGCAGACACCGCACCGCCAACGGCTATCATCAGCGAAAGCGGATGGCAGCCGTTGGCCAACCAGTTGATGTATCGCCGCTCTTGAAGGACTCGCTCGCCATCTTCGGGAAGGATTATCGGATACATACCCAAGATGCTCCGCAGGGGCCCGTAACCTGCCGTCGAGAAAATCTCAATCACCTTTTGCGTGGATGGCATAAACGCCTTCTTAAACCCCACCACCGCGACGTTATTTTTCCGATGGCGAATCATCTCCTCCACTTCGGACGCCCGCATCGCCGGCGGCTTCTCAAGCCAGACATGCAAACCGGCATCGAATGCTTCGCACGTCAACTCCGGATGGCATTGCGGCGACACGCAAAGGAAGACCGCATCCAGGTTCTCGTTTCGGTACATTTCCGCGGCGTCGGTATAGCAGCCCTTCGCGCCGTATTGCGCAGCCGTCACCTCGGCACGCCGGCGGTTGATGTCGCAGATCGCCCGTAGTGACACCGGCAGGAAGGTCATCGTGGGGAGGATATTCCGATAGGCGTGTGAACCAACGCCGACAATCCCCACGTTCAGTTTTTTCTCAAACTCTCTCTGGTAACTCATTTCGCTCATGGTCCTTAATCCCCCGATTAAGAGATCGGGACAGGCAGATCTATCGGGGCGTCAAACACGACGGGAAGTTGACAAGATTTGGTGGACTCCGTTTTAAGCGTCGTGGTTCGCCGATGCTGCTCGAATAGCCGCCGCTACCGCCTTGCCCAAAATTTCCGAGCCGCTCGCGGTAAAGTGAACGCCGTCCTCTCTGAGCATCTGCCCAATGCCGTTGTCCACAACGACCTGATACAGGTCGTTGATAACCACGTGGCGCTCCGCGGCGACCTCGCGTGCCGCTTGGTTGTACGTGAGCACGTCTGTGTTTACGCGATTGACGCCGTAGTTGACCGCATGTTGTCGCGCGAGGTCTACCGGCGTGGTCAGCGCAAAAATGATAAGAGCCGGGGTTTTCTTCTGGATGGTCGAGATAATTTGGCGAAGATTCTCCCGGTATTCATGCAGTGGCACGCGGGGCTCCGGTCCCGGGCCGGGGTCTCTCGCCATATCGTGCAGCCCGGCGTTGATGTGGACGATATCCGGGGCAGGCTGGATCCCCCACTCATCGAGGTGTTCCAGCACATTGCGGGTGTTGCCTCCCTGAATCTCGCCCATCCGCCAAACCTGTGCCCAATCGGCGAGCTCTTGGACGACCGTTGGTTCATAGCCCATCCGAATGGAATCGCCAATGCACACGACACGCTTCAAAGCAACATCCACATTCCTCATTTCTATGTCTCCTTGCCCGGTGCGGTGAAAGCCCCGGCACCCTGCTCCACAGTTCCCTCTTTCCTACCGGACGAACGATTGCTGAATCTGCTCTGGCGTTCGAAAGCTGTACTCAAACGCATCAATGTCTGCAATCGGGTGGTCGGCAGCCACCTTCTCATTAATATCCACGCCCAACCCCGGCGCATCGGGCACACGGATTTCTCCGTTTGCTTCCGGTACCGCCCCCGGCGCGACATCCAACCGCCACGGTACATCATCCGCTTTATGCTCAAGAAAGATGCAGTTCGGAATGCTCGCCAGCACATGCACGTTAGCCATCTCGATAATCGGCCCGACCGATCCGTCGTGCGGTGCTACGGTTACAGATTGCGCCTCTGCCATCGCTGCCAGCTTCTTCAATTCCGTAATTCCGCCGAGTCGTGTCGTTTCGGGTTGCACGATGTCCACAAGGTTCCGCGCCAGCAGTTCGGTGAAAGCCCACTTGCTTGCAAATCGCTCCCCCGTTGCCAGGGGAATCGCCACCTTCTCAGCCACTTTGGCAAATGCCTCAATATTCTCGGGTACCACCGGATCTTCGAGGAACATTGGTCGATAAGGTTCACATCCTCGACCGAGCTGGATCGCTGCCGATGGCGTGAACTCAGCGTGGCAGTGGACGCCAATCTCCACTTCATACCCCACCGCCTCGCGCAATGTCTTGATGGTTTCGACCTTTGGGCTACACTTGAAAAATCGGTAGCCTCGATCTATCAGGTTTTCTGCTGCCTGCGGTGTACTGGCGTGTCCATATACCGGAATCGTATCTCTCAACTTGCCGCCAAGCAGCTCCCACACGGGCACACCGAGCGCTTTGCCTTTGATATCCCAGAGTGCACAGTCGATCGCACTGATGACGCCACCTCGCACGGCTCCCGTCGCCCCGTGTCCGTGCAAAACATCGTACAGCTTCAGCCATAGTTGTTCAATTGCAAACGGGTTTTCGCCAATCAGAAAATACTTCAACTCTTGAATCGCCTTCTCGACAATGAAGGGCCATCCGCCGCCCTCTCCCACGCCCGTCACGCCCTCGTCCGTGAATATCTTCACGAAAAGCCAGTTTCGACCCCTCGGTCGGGTGGACCAGTTTGTGCCTTCGTTGGCATTTACGAGATACGTCTTCACATCTGTAATCTTCATCTCAATTTCCTTTCCGAAAGCTTCTGTCCGCAAGTCGAGTTTTCTCCAGGACTCGTTCCTGGGCTTCGATTAGCTGTTCCACATGGTCAGGATTCAGGGCATTTTCTACAATAAAATATCCATCCCGATGAAACGCCTGTCTCTCAGCTTCAGTCAGTCGGTGGTTAATGCATTGAATATCCATGCACTGCTCCTTTCTACCAGTATACTATAACAATACCGCTTGTACTCGGTCAATCGCTTTTTGGCTACAGATTCAGCCATGTCGAAACTGGCTTTTGATGCGGACTCGGCGTACAGCTCCTAGCCGGGGTCGTACTTCCCACCTTAGCCTCTATTCCGCATCTCTGTCAGGCAATTGTCCGCTAATTCACAGCCGAAGGCATCCCCAATCTCCTCTGCATATTTTCTCAGCAGTTGAGCAAGCTCGGTAATCACGTCCGTGAACGGCGGAAAGTGTCCATACTGATTATGGCCGTCCTCACGAGGCGTATCGTAAAGATTGAGTTCCTCTTCGGGGTCGTTCACCAGATCGAACAGATAGTTTGAGGAGGCATATCGTCTCACAGTCCGGGGGCGCTCGTTCAGTATCAGTTTCCACTCACCGGTGCGGATACATCGTTGCTCCACATTCGTGTGTCGCGTGATATTCTGTACATAGTAAGCCTCCCGCCAGGGGACGGATTCGCCTGATAGCAGCGGAACCAAGCTCTTGCCATGCAGATAGTCGGGTATGTCTAGTCCAGCCCAATCAAGCACTGTCGGCATCAGATCCTGGAGTCCCACCATGGACGGAACCACCGTACCCGCGCTAATTCTTTCCGGACAGTTGACAATCAGAGGAACTTTGATGGCGTCCTCATGGCAGACGAATTTGTAAGCCCAACCTTCCCGGTAGCGGAAAGTATCTCCATGGTCCGAGAAATACACCACAATCGTGTTCTCCCTTAGCCCAAGTCTCTCTAACGCCTCCATCACCCGTCCCACGTTATGGTCGAGGGCACTCACAGCAGCATAGTATCCAGCGAACGGCACGCCTTTCCCTCGGTAGGGCTCATAGAACTGCTTTGGTGCGGTATATGGGTCATGGGGGGGATAATAGCTATTCACGGCAATGAACGGCTTACCGGTGCCGGTCTGCTGCTCCATGAATTCGATGAGCTGATCGGTCTGGAAATCGGGCTTATAGATACCGTCTCGCCTCCCATCAACCCAATGGCCGCCAAGCGAGTTGAAACCCTCCCACACATCAAACATGCCCGGTGCATCGTCTCCGAGATGCCATTTGCCGAAATAGGCAGTGGTATAATCAGCGTCCTTCATGGACTCAAACAGGGTACGCCGTTCACGCGAGACATCCTCAATCACGTTCCCCATGTCATAAATGTTGAAAGTCACCTTATGCTGATGCGGATAAACGCCGGTCCACATCGTCGCCCTTGCCGGCGTACACACAGGCCAGGGAGTGAAACTGTTCTCAAAGCGTGCCCCGTCTGCCGCCAATTGATCCAAATGGGGGGTCGAAACGAAACGGTTGCCGTTACACCCCAGGCTATCCCATCGCTGTTGATCTGACATGAGTAGAATAATGTTAGGTTTCATCACGGGTTTTCCCTTCTTATAGGAGATTGTGGCCCATTGATTTCCACTTTAAGAAATCAAATAGACCTGATTTTCGTTAGAAATGCATTCGCATGATGTATGTCGACTCAATGCTCAAGTTCCTTTCGGTATACAAATCGCTTGTACGTCGGGCGGAAACCGACCGACTCGTAGAGACGCCGGGCAGGGTGGTTCTCTCCATCAACACTGGTCGTCGTCGTTTCAATGCCTAACGCTCTCAGTCGCTGGAAGCACGTCAAGATTAAAGCACGTGATAGGCCCAACCGACGAAATCGAGGGCGTGTGCCGACCGGGTCGATTAAGCCCTCGTCCCGGTTGATTGAGCCCATGCAGTGTGCCGCAAACGTTCCGTCCGGTGCAACAGCGACGAGGTCAAGTTCCGCAACGTAAATCGGCATTTCCAAGTCGAACAGACGCTGCTCAACGGTCATCCATTCGTCCGGGCCGTTCACCATGGAAACCCATACTTCGGCGTCCGGCTCGCCCAAAAAACTCCGAATCGTGAAGCCTTCGGGGAGTTGTGGCTGACAAACGGTGTCGTTCAGAGATCGCGACAAACCAAGCAGATAGCTCTCCTCTCGGACGAAACCGTGTTTCTCCAGAACTTCTGTCCGGTCGGCATCATCCTCGCGTGCACGGGAATAGAACGTTGTTCGTCCGACGGCCCGGGCTCGCAGGGCACCCCACGCGATAACCTCCGATGCAATGTCGCCGCCACGCGCGTGCGGATGAACAAGGAATTGGAGGACGTGCCCTGACCAAGCTAGCGCCGCCACAATGAGCGTTCCATCCGCATCGAACCAGAGGCGCGAGTCGTCATCGCTCAGGTAGTGCCAATCGAAGATTGGGAATTCGTCGGCGCCGCAAACCGTCATGAAATCGTGCATCGTCTGGGAGTCTTGACGCAGCGAATACGGGCGACTGAGAAGGGCTTTCATGTAGACCTCCGGAAATAATAAAAGTTGCAGCGCAGCAGGGATTAAGCGAACGCCTTCAGGCAATCGTCGTCGATCGGCTGCAGCGGTGTAAAATCGCGGTTGTTGTGATGCCAGGCGCGTTCCGTGCCGGTGCAGGCATTGCTGACGGCGTTGTAGATATAATACATGATCGCCCGCCGCCAAGGGGAGACATTATTGGCTGAACCATGCAGGAGGTTGCAGTGGACAAAACAGACGGACCCCGCAGGTCCTATCAAGGCTTCAATGCCGTTCTCATCGGCCAGGCGCGCCGTGGTGGCATGATCTATGTGCATCAGGGAATACCCTTTCCCTTTCGCGTCCTCGTGAAGCTTCGAATCCATAAGCCCATGGCGATGTGAGCCCGGCACGACCAGGAGGGGCGACTTGACCGCCGTACAGTCGTCGATAAACACGGACGCCATGATGCAGCGCGGCTCCGGCATGCCGTCGATGATGTGCCACGGCGGGAAATCCTGGTGCCAGTCCCACGCCGCGCCCCCACCGAAACCCTGTTTGGGGTTCATACGACTCTGATGGAGATACACATCGTCCTTCAGCAGCTGGCGAACCGGGTTCAGCAGGCGCGGGAGCAGAGAGAGACACCGGAAGGGTTCGGAGAACACGTGCCCCCCAAAGACCAGTCGGGCGGCCGTGGGGTCTTCTTTCTCACGTACCACTTCCGGTCCCTGACGATTCAGGAGCTCCGGTGTCGCCCGCTGCAGAATGGCGACCTCATCGTCGCTCAATAAATCTGGGAAAAACAGGTAGCCCCGTTCGTCAAACTGTGCAATCTGGGTGTCGTTGAGTTGCATGATATTTATGCTGTCCTTTCGTCGAGTCATCCGCATGATCATGAGCGGACGGTTCCTCCGGTGAATACAATAGAGTTGTGATCGGTGCATGAGTCCGGGGGCTGGCTGTGGTGGGTCTGATCGAGTTGGGGTTCCCTGGCGGAAGGGGTTGGGTCTTCTCTGTTGGAGAAGGAAATAACATGCCGTACGCAGGAGGGAGTGGATTGCCATCCTCGGCGTTTTCCTTTGCGTCAGCAATGGGGTACGACCATTCGCCGCTTTATCTCGTTCGTATCTTTGTGCATCTGCCAAGTCCTATGATTCATCCGGCGAGAGGATGACCTTCATCAGGCCCGCCTCTTTTTCGTAAAGCCGCTTGAACCAACTCGCTCCCTCGGACAAAGCCGCGGTGGCGCTGATCATCACATCCACATCCACGGCGCCGCGGGCCATCAGATCCAGGCTCGTCGCATACTCATCGCTCGACGCACAGCAGCCAACCACACGAATCTCGCGCGTCACGACCGACTGTAGCGGAAAATTAATCATGGGCGTCACGTTGCCTATCAGCGTTACCGTGCCGCCTTTTCGCACGGCAGCAATGGCGTTCTGAACCGCCGCTGTGACACCGACCGCCTCGACTGCGATGTCAGCACCTCGCCCCGTATATCGGCGAACTTCACGCTCGATGTCCGTTGTCGTGGCGTTGATTCCAATGTCGGCGCCAACCCGCTTGGCCCAGTCGAGCTTGTTCACATCAATATCTATCGCGATGACGGGATGGCAACCAGCGGCTTTAAACACCTGTATCACCAGAAGCCCGATATTGCCGGCGCCGACCACGACCACCGAGTCATTCATC
>JAPUIP010000197.1 GCA_027296925.1 Candidatus Poribacteria bacterium
TGCGACGTGGATTCCTGTTCGATTGTACCCTTTGTGCCCAAGATTCGCAGCCGTAAATCCCAAGCCCGGGATTCCCAAGTCGCAATGACGGCGGAGGTATCCATCTGAAGCGTGACCCCGCCCGCGAATCCGACCAGAAAACTGAGATAGTCTTCCGAATGGCGATTGACATTCATCGTTGTCGGGAACGCGCTGTGACTGGCGGAAAACGCCCATTCGGGGTGCGGACAGCCCATCAGAAACCACGCCTGATCCAGGTAGTGCGACCCGTGTTGACCCAATGCCCCACCTTTGAATCCCCACTCATACAACCAGCGTCTGCCCAGCGACGGTTCATAGTTGACGCCGCGCTCCCGGTAGTGATAATGCACTCGCGCGTGGTACACTCGCCCGATTTTACCATCGGCAATAATCTGACGTGTCTTTTTGTTCTCCACCTGATGCCGCATGAAGTAAGAATAGACGAGCGTTTTGCCGGTGGCTTGTGCCACATCGTTGATTTCTTGAACCTCTCCGGCGTTGCAACCATGTGGCTTCTGAACCAGCACATGTTTTCCCGCCTTCAGTGCATCGATTACCATAGGCTTGCGCACATCGGGCGCCGTGGCGACACCGACGGCGTCAACCGTATCATCAGCAAGCAATTCACGGTAGTCGCCATAGACTTTTGGCACATCGTTTTCCCCGGCGACTTCGCGAGCGAGTTCACAATTCAGGTCAGCAACCGCCCAAGCGATTGTATCTTCTCCTGTCTTCGCCCCCGAGACCCAATGCCGACCAACTCTACACCCGATGACACCGATTCTGATTTTTTCTGCCATTGTTATGTTTCCTTTTCTGGACTGATGGACTGAACTCCACTGCTAACGATGGCCTGCCTCTCCTATCTCGACAAGCCACCCGGCCGGACGTAGACCATGTCCACGCCCGGCGTGCTGATGATCTAATCTCCACTGTTTAAGCTCTTGACGCCAAAACTCTAAGCATCTTGCGAAGGGAAGGTAGCGGATTGGGCACAGGCTCGGAGGGCCTGAGCTGCGGCCAAGCAGTCGCCGACACTTCTGCAACGTAGACATCACCACGCGAATCCACGGCAATGCCGTGCGGTGAAATGAACTGTCCGGGTTCGTATCCGGCCCCGCTTATATCGCCGATCCGCGCCAATAATTGACCGTCGTTGTCAACGATGCTAATCCGCGGCCCAAGGTTAGGTACCTCACGGTTGACAGCCATAACCGGACCGCATTCGCCGATGTAGCAAATCGGGCATTTCCCGGGTGGCATGAAAATGCCGCTGGGGCGATGCAAGTTGTTCCACTGGGTCTCGAACTTGCCATTGCCATCGAAGACCTGAACTCGATGGCTTTCTCGATCCGCGACATAGACCCAACCGTCGGCATCGCAGCAAATATTATGGGGAATGTTGAACTCCCCCGGACCTGTGCCCAGACTCCCCCAAGAGAATATTAGTTTTCCGTCAGCAGAGAACTTGTGGATGCATGCGTTGCCGTACCCGTCAGAAACGTACAAATCCCCTTCTGGTGAAAGGGCCGTATGGGTACATCGATGGAACGGCTCCTGGCTCATATAGGGAGCGGGTTTACCGGGAATGCCAAGCACCATCAACACTTTACCCGCCAACGTGCATTTGCGGACCGTGTGGTCGCCATCATGGTCAGGTAAAGCATCCCATCGGGGGCGAAATGCGCGCCGTGCGGGCGTGGAAACAACCCCTCACCCCAAGAACGGAGAAAGTTCCCCTCACGGTCAAAGACCATCATTGGATGAGGCCCCCGATTGAACACATACACCTGGTCGTTGTCATCCACGGCGACTGAGCCGACTTCGCGCCATTGCATGCCTGGTGGCACTTTCGGCCAATCATTGGTGATCTGGTACTGGTACTCACCCGCTCCGTGAATCGCGGGTACCTTCTTTAGAGTGCCACCATCATTGGGCATAATTTCCTCCATCCGCTGTGATGCCGAGCTGTACCAAGAAGATGACGATTATCCCGAGCGTCCGTTAGGCGACATGAGTCGCCGTCAGCACGGGATAGGCGTCGAAGAGATGTCTTGTCACTCCTTGAAAAATTATGGCTGATAACCAACCATCTGATTCGGCAGCTTTCACTGCCCACTTGGGAAGTCGCATTCCATTATACACCTTCCCAATCTTCAGTCAACGAAAAAGTATTTGAGCGTATGTTTCGTGCTTGACCATGTAATTACAAACGTGCTAAATTATCTGCGCAACAATGTCGGAGATTAGATAAACAAGGTTGGACACATGGTTGGATTGGAAGTCTCACCTCATCTGTTGCGCTATAGTGCAAGGAGTTTACAATGATTCGTGTGATTAAACCGGAAGGGTTGGGAAACATCCAGCTAGAGGACGTCCCCGTGCCTCCGGTGAACAGCCGGCAGGTTCTGGTGCGAACTGAGGTTACATTGATTAGCAGGGGATCGGAACTGTTCCGACGTTATATCCAAGAGGCAGCAGTTTCCCCATCTATTATGGGATATTCGCTTACCGGCACGGTCGAGAAAATCGGGGACGACGTCACCGAATATCAGGTCGGCCAGCGCGTCATGGTTGCTGCGCCGCACGCTGAATATGCCGTGGGTGATGTCAATTCGCCCACAGGACACCTCGTTGCGCTTCCCGATGACGTATCCTTTGAGCACGGCACATTCCTCCTGCTTGCCACCGAGGCAACAGCTTGGGCGGCGTCGTCGGGCGTGCAGAGCGGAGATACAATCGTTATTCTGGGACAGGGAGTTGTCGGCACATTGATGTTGCAGATTCTGCGCGGCTACTCCCCTGAACGGATTATCACCGTCGATCCGTTGCGGTTACGCCGCCAAATCTCCGAAGACTTAGGGGCAGATGTCGTAATCGATGCGACAAATGAAAACCCGATTGAAGTTGTGCGCGACTTGACAGATGGTCGGGGTGCGGATCTCGTGGTGGATTGTGTGGGAGGATACGCTGGCGTGAAATCGTTTGAGCAGGCACAGGACATGGTCCGACGGGGTGGCACGATTCAATTGATTGCGTTATACCAACAAGCACCGCTTCAACTGCATGCATCAAAAATCATGCACAAGCGGCTTGTGGCAGGTATCCTCATCGAAGAACCGCTCTCACAGGTTGCTCTACGAGCATTGGAAAGCATTCGCACCGGACAGATAAAACCGCGTCGAATGATTACCCATCGATTCCCGTATACTTACGCGAAGCAAGCCTTCGACCTGCTGTGGAATTCGCCCGGCGCAGCACTTGGCGTTCTGTTAATTTGGAAGTGATCAACCCTTTGCCGCGCGATTGAGACACAACGTCGGAATATTCTCCTTAAAAGATGGGGTGATTGTATGAGCACAATATCGCAGCAGGTCAGTTCTCCGGCGTATTCCGACTTAGGAAGCCCCGAAGCGATTACACCACTGTTTGGCAACAACACCCCGCCATCACTTGCAGCGTGGCAGATTCAACGTACGATTCTCAAAGAACGCTGGAATGCGGTTCTGGGAACACCGTCGTTCACAGACTTTGAAAGGACGATTGAGGAAATCGAAACCTTCCAGCAGTCAACATATCGGGGAACGGTACTCAAACAATCGACGGGGCCACAAACCCGTCAAACGCTTCTGCTGATGGCACCTACGCAGGTGATTCTTTCGCCAAGGCCCGGCATCGTTGTGCCGTTCTATGATCCAGATCGCATGGCTGGATTCGATCTCCAAACCGATCAACCTTTGTCTGAAGATCCAAATACGTTAGTGGCCTGCTATAGTTTGGTATGTTGCCATTTCCTCGACGGACCAGATATGTTCCGTCACGCCTAAAGCCATCATTGGACTTCGATGGGTGTATGTTCTTTCTCCCGTCCTTATCCGCAGGGACCGATGATCCCAGCAGAAATTGTAATACGT
>JAPUIP010000198.1 GCA_027296925.1 Candidatus Poribacteria bacterium
GAAACATATCGACGATGTCACGACCCCAAACTATAAACAACTCTTTCAACACAAGGGCTTGATGATTTATGCAAGATTTCCGTGAAGATGTGGATAACTCAGGTGAAATCGGCTACGATGTCTTCCTCTTCCCGGTCCGCAGAATGCTTTCTGACCGAATCGATTGTATTGAGCAACGGCAGAACTGACTAACCATTTACTACCGCCGAGTTGGGTTGCCACTATTGTCGCTTTCCGTGGGTCAGCAGCAACTGTATATATAATTTGCCACCGCATCTGTTGGTCTGGATCTTTGGCGGCCCGAATGCGAACTCTGATCTCTTCAAATGACATATAATCTTTCACTTTACTGACTTTGGCCATGATTGTATCCTCTGAATCTTTAGTTTCCTCTAGGATACAATAACGGGTTTCTAAACGCAAATTAGTATGATGCTCTTGCAAAACCACACGACGACGAACCGAAGCGAAAAAATATTGTTGGGTTGAATTTCATTGATGTTGACCATCTTTTCAGAAACCGTGAGATGGAAGTGGCACAATTGCGTCGCGTCCTATGTGAGCCGCAAGCCAAATTCGTCTGTATCGTTGGACGGAGCGGCATAGGCAAAACGGCATTGCTTTCCAAAGTCTGCGATGAAATTGAACATGGTGCCTTATGCCTGAGTGAAACGTCAACGGAAATGGGAGTCGATGGCATTGTATACGTCAGTTGTCGCGGCGACAATAAGCTGAGCGTCGAACGACTGTTTTTTAATGTAGGGCGGCTGCTTGATGAGGCGCAAGCCTTGGACGTGATGAGTTGCTGGCATGATCCGTTCCTCTCATTGGAGGACAAGGTGCGTTTTCTGCTGAGCCAGTTGCGCAATAGGTGTTACCTGTTGGTGCTGGATAACTTTGAGGACGTGCTGGGTTCTGATAACACGATTGCCTTGGCCGACCTGAGTACCTTCGTGGAGTTATGTGTGACGGCGCCGCATGGGTTGCGGCTGATAGCGACCAGTCAAAAGCGGGTGGTTTTGAAAGCGGCGGAGGTTTCGACGGTACGCATCGTGCGGTTGGATAAAGGATTGGATGTAAACGAAGCGATGGATTTGTTGCGCGATCTTGACCCGGACGGTGCTGCCGGCTTAAAGGACGCCGATGCCGATATGCTCAAAATCATAGCCGAGCAAACCTTCGGTTCACCGCACGCGCTCCGTCACATCGTAGGTATTCTTGGCCAAGACGACCCTTTGGCTTATAGCCAATTTCGAGCGAATCCTCGCGAATTTACTCAAACCCTGATGCGCCACATTGTCGCAGAACACTATAACCGTGTGACTGAGGACCAGCGTCGAACCCTTGAGGCATTGGCGGTATATAACAAACCCATGCCGGTCGATATGGTGTCCAATTTACTTCAGTCTTTAGAGCCGAATACAGACGTGAATCACGCCTTACGGGTGCTGGTCCGAAACTACTTCGTCACCTATCATCGGGGGAATGACAGGTATGAACTTCATCCCCTCGATCGGCAATATGTCTACGAATCGTTGAGCGATGACTGGCGAATCACACTTCACAGTTCGGTCGTGGATGCGCTTGAATCCGAATTTCAAGATGCGAGAGATGAGCACGCCTCCGAATTGGCAGACCATTGTTCAAAGGCACTTCGCTATGAAGAGGCGGTGACCTATCATATGATTGCCGCCCAAAACGCTTATCGAACGAGAAATTATTCGGTACAAGCGTCCCAGTGCAGGGGCGGGGTATCCGCCCTCAAGCAGTTGGAGCCGAGCCCGACAAGACTGAGAGCCGAAATTCTCTTCAATTCAGGGCTGGCGAATGCGTATCGTCGGTCACAGCAACTTTCTCAATCCGCGAAAGTATCGGCTGAATTGCTTCGGTTAGCTGAGCAACATAATGATACGGTTGCTGAAATTAACGGCTGGTTCGGAATGCTCTATCTAGCAGACCTGAGATCAGATGAAGACGAGATAATTCGCTTAACCGATCTGGGCTTCAACGCC
Source organism: Candidatus Poribacteria bacterium (assembly GCA_027296925.1). Lineage (GTDB taxonomy): Bacteria > Poribacteria > WGA-4E > WGA-4E > PCPOR2b > JAPUIP01. The sequence goes on from JAPUIP010000198.1 coordinate 2,013, forward strand.
GCAGATCGGGCAGAAGCGCCATACCACTTCGTCCGTGTGGCGGGTGCGATTACTCAAAGGAGCTACCGCTTGACCCAAGAACAGACCCAACAACGGGTTGATGAGTTCACCGATCTTTTTGAGAAGGAAAATGCGACCGGACTTCTGGCGAAAATGCTTCAGATCCAAGGGGATTTGGCGTTATGGGATAATGAACACGAGAGAGCAGAATCCCTATTTGCGCAAGCCATTTCCATCGCTTTCACCATTTGGGATACAAAGTCTGTTTTCCAGTTGATTGACGAGCGACTCTTTTTAGATTACCCCTTTGCCGAAAGTTTTTATTCGCTGGAGTGGATTGTGAGTCGCTGTCGAGAGAATCTGGGGCGCATCTATCGGCAGCGGGGTGAATGGGAGAAGGCCGTCGAGCAGTTTTGTTATGTATACGAGCGCAAGAAGGCGAGAAGGGATGTGACCGGAACGTCAGGGTTGCTGAATGTGATTGCCGACACGCAACTTCTCGGTGGTGCAGTGAAAAAAGCGGAGATAAGCTTTTTTCAGAGCTGGCGTTTTGCCCAAGAGCCCCATCTTTCTGAACTCAAAGCCATGGTTCTGTCCACCGGTATCTCGATTGCCCTGGAGTTGAAAAATGACGCACAAGCAAAAGCCAGACTCCAATTATTTGAAGATGTGACTCGCCATTGGTCCACTCAGTGGACGTGGCATAAGAAACAAATGACCCATGGAATCTTGAGCCTGCGAGTTGGCGCGATTGAAGATGCTGTCCGTTTCCTGACAGAGGGATTTCTAGCAGCGCAAGAGGAAAAAGACCAGGGGTTAATCCCCCAGTACAGCATTCAGCTTGCGGCGTTACATGTGCGTCTCAGTAATCGGGAGCAAGCATTGCATTACATGGA
>JAPUIP010000199.1 GCA_027296925.1 Candidatus Poribacteria bacterium
ATCCCTGCTTGGCAGGAAGTTTACCTGCTTTCAGGGCAGTCCAGCCAAGAATAACTCTCCATAATCATATCCTTCCGCTTTTAGTCCAACACCTTCCGCACAATGACCTTCCCTGAAGTCTCCAGTCTTAACTGCGCAGCAAGATTTCCCTAGTTGATGGCAACCTCAAAAACTCCGCCGCTCCCAAATAACCCAACGGGGATGTGAACTATCACTAAATATATGAGAAACGGAGTCAAATCGCGGATTCGTGAAGCATCGCCGGCCAGAGCAGGTTTAGTCGGGCGTCAAAACGGTTGAACGGGACCCCCTGACATGAGACAATAAATGGGAAGATTATCCCAATTTCCCATTGCTCGTTCAGGAGGTCCCAATGTCAGATGATAAGAAACCGGCATTAGATTTGTCAACCCGGTTGACATTAGCGATTGGCATCAACGCGGCATTATGATCTGTCCGTTTCAATATCGGTACGCCGCAGACACAAAGATGCGGTTGGTGGTTTGATCTTCTATCAGTGAAGTGCTCGACTGTTCCCATGAACCTCGCATATAGGCGATGTCAAGTTTGATGACCTGGTCGAAGATCTTGCCAACCCCGACTGTCAGGAAGTCACGCTCCTTGTCAATGTCCTTTCCCTCGAACGGAATCGGATCGCGGAAGTAACCGACGCGAACGCTCGTTTCAATCTCCGGGATACGATATTCTGCACCGAGGCGAATCTGAACCGTGCTGTCATAGAATTGCTCGAAGTCTCTGCTGCTGACATCTTCCGCCGGTGGGCGACTATATTCCGTTTGCGCCCAGTCTGTGAACTGAAGGTCGCCAGCAAGCGTCAGGCGTTTCTCCAGGAGCTTCACAGCAACGCCCCCGCCAAACTCAAACGGACGCTCGATATCGAATAAGGGAGTTGCACCTTCATCGACATCTGTCTCAATTCCGCCATCGTCGAAAGTGACTTCCGTCTCTTGACGCCATACCTCGTCCACTTCAAGATCGACCGGGAACATCGCTGTCAACCCAAACGTCACATGTTCTCCAGCGCGGGCCAAGAGGCCGACTCTTCCACCGAACCCCATATATTTTCGATCCACGGTGTCATGGATAGCGAAGCCTGCTAGGTCTGCATCGACGTTGCGAATGTCATTGGCGGTGCTGTCAAGCTCATTGAAACTTGACCCATACCAAAAATCCATCGAACCGCCGAGCAAGATATTCTTCGAAATAAAGACACCAGCGCCGAAACTCCAGACTCCAATTCCGCCACTGTCGATCTCTGTTTCATCCACATCAAGCCCGCTAAAGACCATCCCAGAAGAGGGATCGAGTCCTTGGATGGCAATTTCGGAATCAAAATTTTGTGGGCGATTATATCCCAATGCAAGCGCAACACCACCGCGAGCGGTGTATAACGGGTAGACCAAACCGATTGCATTGGGACGTGTCTTTGATCGGTCTGCCTCCGTAATCCTCCCGCCGGTAAACTGTGTTTCAGCGTCCATTTCACTGTGCGCAAAGCCGCCAAATAGCTCAAATTTCTTAATCTGGGCAAGTCCAGCAGGATTCCAATAGAGTGCTGTGAAATCGTCCGCGACGGCAAGAAATGCACCCCCCATCCCCATCGCTCTTGCGCCAACGCCAAAAGTGTTGCCGATGGACACTTCCTCTACTTGTGCAAATCCCGCTTTGTCGCTAAACACAAAACAGGTAAACATCAATACTACAGCGATGGTGATCTTCGTCCATTTTCTCATTTGCTTAATACCTCCCGGATCTCCGTGATCTGTGCTGCCGTAACCCTGATGAACTGCGTGCCGGTGCCCTACTCGATTTACCACTCACTGCAGATCTGCCGGGGCGGCTTGACGATGGCTGACCGGATCTAACCCCGCGATAGCTCTGTGAGCGTTGCCGTCCATAATGCAAGCCGCCAATCCTGGAATGGGGCCGTGAGTGATAATAGCCATCATAATGGTGTCCATAACGCCCGCGACGATAGCCGTATCCGTAATAGTATGGAGAGTAATATCCGTAATGGGGATAAGCGGGGTAATAGTAACCGCCATAGTACGGGTAGGCTGGATAATAGTCATAATAGTAAGGGGCGTAATAAGGTTCGTACGTCCTGTACGTGGGCTTGCTCCGTCCGTAATACCCTTCATCCTCCTCTGTCGTATCGGTGTCCATTTCGGACGCTTCGGCTTCCACTTCAATTTCCGCCGGTTGCTCTTGCTCGACTTCTGTCTTCTCGTTTCTATCCTGACGCTGATATGAGGTGTGTCGCGTCGGACGCGGGGCTTCATAGTAACCGAGTTGCGTGTAACACCCCACACATGTAAGCATGATCAGTAGCGAGGTGATGATGAAAACAAATTTATTCATGGCTCTTCCCCTTTCGTTTTCGGTGTTGTGTCAGATGTTGAGAGTATATCACGGGAAAAAACAGATGCCAAGCCAAAAATCAGATTCTGTAAAGTTCACGACATATTCACCAAAATTGTGGTTGACATATCCGTGTGTCTATCATACAATCTTGCGCTGTAGCGGCTTTATGAAGAGCAATTTAGATGCCAGAAGGAAGTTTCCCGATTATCTCACCGGAAGTCAGGAATAGGAAAATTCGGGTTGAAAAGGCTGTGGCAACAATGATACGACTTTGTATCGCAAGTACTACAGGCTGAAGTCAATGATGCGAAAGGAGTTCCCCATGTCTAGACCGACCCCTAACGTTACCCGTTCCCTCGAAACCTACAAGCGTGCCGGCGAACTCATCCCCGGTTGGACGCAACTGATCAGCCGCCGGGCGAGCCAGTTTGCCAACGGTATCAGTCCGACCTATGCCGAACGGGCGAAGGGCTCCCGTTTTATCGATATCGATGGCAATGAATACATCGATTGGGTCAGCGCCGTCGGTGCAATCATCCTTGGCCACGCCGATGATGTGGTTGATGGTGCAGTCAAGGAGCAGATCGACCGCGGCAGCCTCTACTCCCTGAACAATCCCCTGGAGGTTGAATTGGCGGAGGAACTGATTAACACCATCCCTTCTGCCGAAATGGTTCGATACACTAAAGGCGGCGGTGAAGCTTGCGCTGTTGCAGCGCGCATCGCTCGTGGAACAACCGGCAGGGACACGATTTTGTTCAGCGGATATCACGGCTGGCACGACTGGTATCAGGCGGCAAACTACCTCGCAGATCCGGAAAGCGGCGAGTTTCCATTTGCGGGCATTGAGCCGATCGGTGTCCCAAAGGTGCTGGCAAACACCGTCATTCCCTTCACCTACGGCAATTTGGAGATGCTAGAAAACCTGTTGAAAGCGCATCAGGGCGAAGTCGCGGCGATTATGATGGAACCTATCCGCTCGGAGTTGCCGGAGCCGGGATACCTCGAAGGCGTCAAAGCGCTGGCGCAGCAGTATGATGTGCTTCTGATTTTTGACGAGGTTTCCTGCGGCTGGCGGCTGGCGATTGGCGGTGTACAGGATTACGTGGGCGTTACTCCCGACATGACCGTTGTCGCGAAGGCGATGTCGAACGGCTACGCGATGGGCGCCGTCGTTGGCTCACGGGAAGCGATGGAGCCGGCCTCCCGCATGTTTATCTCAAGCTCCTACTGGAGTGACAACCTCGGGCTGGTCGCCGCGCTCACGACCATTCGAGAACTGAAGCGGCGTGACTCCGAAACTCGATTTAAGGAAATTGGCGAGAAACTCCGTGCCGCCATCAATGAGGCCATCGCCAGCGTCGGTATCGCCGGTGCCTGCACGGGTCTTCATACGGGGCCGTCCGTTACTCTTGAATTGCCCGACGCCTCACTCGCGGACAAAGTGAAGACGCTATTCATTCAAGAAATGTCGCGCCGAGGCATTCATTGCTACATGGGGTTCAGACCGACCCTCGCCCATACTGACGAGGACATCCGGCTGACCGCCGACGTAACCGCCGAAGCACTGGCGGTCATTAAGTCTGGCCTGGATGCGGGCGATGTAGACAGTCTGCTAGAATGCGACATCAAGAAGGAGCCCTTCCGCCGGCTGGTCCGGTAGTTACGTGAGATTCGGAAGGAAAATGAGGTTTGGGTCGAAGGATTTTATCCGATGCCGCAAAGAGATATGGATCACGATCTGGTGAAGAATGCCTTAATCACGGATGGCTGGACGATTACCCATGACCCGTTGCGGTTGGAATTTGGTGGAATCGATTTCTTTATTGACCTTGGCGCCGAGCATCGGTTGGAAAAAAAGGCGTCGCGTTCATGGATGCGTCATCCACATCGACATTATCGGCGACAAGGTTTGGCTGCAACATGGTAGTACGGATGCCGAGATTGCGCGGCAACTGGTCGATCTGGGGATTCCCAAACAAGACATTGTCCTGGGGTTTCAACCACCATACCGCCGAAAAAATACCGGTTTTGCCACAGGTTAAAAGCTAAACAGGACTCCATAAACCATCCCGAATGCAGTCCACCTTTCCCAAGAGATGGAGGATGAACATGAATACCCCTGAACGGAATGTAATGGATCTGTTCAGCTTACAGAGCAAGATAGCGATTGTGACCGGAGCCTGCGGCTGGCTGGGCTCGGCGATGAGCCGGGCGCTAGCTGAAGCCGGTGCCCGCGTCGTTGTCACCAGCCGTGACGCGGAACAGGCTGCCGAGTTTGCGAATACTTTGCCCGGCAGCGGTCACCTGGGGTTGGGTTTCAGTCAAGGCGAGACAGACACCGTCCCCGGCTTCGTCGCCGCGGTAGTGGAGCACATGGGTGGCATCGATGTGCTGGTCAACAACGCTTATGGCGGAACCGCGCCGGACATTGATGACGCCACGGCTGAGGACTTCAATCAAGCATATCATGTGGGTGTGACCGCCTATTTTCTGCTGGCCCGCGAAGTGATGTTTCATTTGCGTCAGCGGCAGGCTCCCGGCTCAATTATTAATATTGCCAGCATGTATGGCGTCGTAGCGAGTTATCCGAGCGCCTACGAAGAATTGCCCGTCAACAGCCCACCCAATTATCATGCGCTGAAGGGCGGCGTGGTGCATTTAACCCGTCATCTGGCGGCCTACTGGGCGACGTATAATATCCGCGTCAACGCCAT
>JAPUIP010000002.1 GCA_027296925.1 Candidatus Poribacteria bacterium
TTCGGAAAAGCTTCCGTACAGCAGGTTTTTCCACTGAGCGGTGGTGCGGCGGTTAAGCTGACAGTTGCTCACTACTATAGCCCGAATGGTACCGATATTCACAAAATCGGCATTGCTCCTGATATTGAGAATCCCTGGTTCACTTATTCTGAGAAACAGATGTTTAGAAAACTTCGGTCTCATCAGAAGATTAAGGACTTCATTGAGGCAAACGGCGATGATATCCTCGCGCAGCTGGAAAAAGCGCGACATGCTCCAAGGGATGACCGCGCCGCCGCTTCGCTGATGAAAAAATACCAGCAACTCGTGGATTCATTGGCGGCGGAGCAGATTATCTTGAACGATGTGGGGCTCAAACTCGCAATTGCTCGCGAGACGGAAAGTGACCTCGATGATTACGAACAGGATCCGCGGATTATTGCAGCGGTCAACCAGTTGCGTGCGCTTGACATCCTCCAATCAAAGCTCAAGTAGATATGCGGACACACCGGCCCGTGAGCAATGAGTGAAGGCGAACGCCGCGTTGTCTCACACACAGATAGACGCTATGATCACCAAACGAATTATCCCCTGCCTAGACGTTCGCGCCGGCAAGGTCACCAAGGGAATCGCGTTTCAAGGGAATATTGATGTCGGCGATCCGGTGGGGATGGCACGATTTTACTATGAAGGCGGGGCGGACGAACTTGTGTTTTATGACATCACCGCCAGTAACGAAAGACGCGATATCATGATCGAGGTCGTCTCAGCCGTGGCGGGGGAGATCTTCATCCCCTTCTCAGTCGGCGGTGGGTTGAGAACCCTCGATGATATGCGCCGGGTTCTCCTCGCAGGAGCGGAGAAGGTGAGCATTGACTCCGGAGCGGTCAGAAATCCACAACTGATCGCCGAGGGGGCAAAGGCTTTTGGGAGTCAGTGTGTTGTTCTGAGTATGCAGGTAAAATGTGTCCCCACGAGCGACCACATTCCGAGCGGCTACGAAATCTACATTGATGGCGGGCGACGCCCAATGGGATTGGACGCCATCCAGTGGGCGGAACGTGGTGTTGAATTGGGCGCGGGTGAAATCGTCGTCAACAGTATCGACCAAGATGGCACAAAAGCGGGATACGAACTCAAACTGACAAAGGCAATCGCGGATCGGGTGCCCGTCCCCGTCATCGCCTCCGGGGGCGCCGGCAATCCCCAACACCTGCGCGATGTTTTCGTCAAGAGCAACGCTGATGCAGCGATTGTGGCTTCCATCACGCACTATGGGGAATTTGCGATTGGACATATCAAGCGCTATCTTGAGGGTGCGGGGGTTCCTGTCCGCAATACCTGGTAGATATCCAAGCATCTACGAATGCTCAACTCACCACATAGACATTAGGGTTGTTCCGAATTAACGTAGGTTGGGTATGGCAGCAAGCCAATCCTTGAAAAGGGTTGAAACCTTTTCAAGGCTAGCCGGCCTGTTTCGGCTCAGAAACTCCTGGCGTGGGGGCCGAGAAGCGACTTGATTCCTTACGGAACAGCTCTACTGATTTATCGATTAGAATGAAAAAAGCCCGAAGATTTCGCTTCGGGCTTATTTATTCCAGTTGTGAACAGGTGACCACCCAACGGATCTGATACGCTTCACAACTCGGATAGAGACGGAAGGCTGTCTACTGCTTCGCTATGGGCATTTTGGAAAGGCCGATTACGACTCGCTCGCGTGTCGGTCGGAATTGTCGTTGGTCTTGACGAGTTCCGGTTCTGCTGGATAAAATGCCTCAATGACCAACACGGGCAAATGCTTTTCTTGAAAAGCGTTGAGTTTGCCAGAAACAGTGACCTGCTCGTGTCCTTCTTCGATCATGGCCTGTAGGTGCTTGTCGGCGTGCAAAAGGAACAGTTGATTGGTTCCGTGGACTTTCAATGCTTTTTGCGGCTTGATAATCCCGCCGGAGTACGTTTTGATGTAATCGACCACTTCACCAGCAACGGTCACGTCGATTTCCCGTAACTTCAGTGTTCCGATTCGGTTGCGCATCGCACCGCGCTCGGTGTTGCGCAGCTCCTGACGCAGGTCATAGAGGTCGAGGTGCGTTTCCGATGGCGGGAAGAGTGTCAGTTGATGGTTGTCGCGGTCAATCGTGATGCTGGCACGGTCTTCATCAGCGGTGATGTACGGGCGCGTCGCTTGGGATTTGTAGTAGAAGTCGATGGTCTTTTTGGCATGATGGAAACATTCATTGCCACAGAAGGCGTCGAAAGAGAACGTGACCTGTTTGATCTGTGCATCGGCGATCGTGCTCGATGCAACAACCAGGATCAATAAGCTGAGGGTGAGGGTGAAACGTCTGCTTGTCATGGTTGATTTCCTTCCTTTTCCGTATTGAAATGCGTTTGATGTTTTTGCGCGTGTCGTCACCTTTGGACGACATGCTGTTCTAGCGCAACAACGGTGCCACCTTCAAATGCCCTACCGAAAAAGGGGAAATCCCTTGAAGTGGCGGGCGTTCCACGGTCTATTGAACATCGGTGGTTCCTCCTACCATTTTTCGTGAAAACGAGATTTCGTCGATAAAATTACGACAATTCGTTGTGGAGTTTAATGTTGGTGACCAATGTCTTCGACGCTGCGATAGGGCGATTGACGTAAGCACGTTCTCCACTAAGCTTTTATGGAATGCCCCAAACAACCTCCGCCTGACCGTATTTCCCAAATAAAGAGCCGGTTGCGTCGATCACGATTCCTCTCGGTATTCATGGGATGCCCATATCCTGCACCGCGTTGGGAAAAGGCTGTAAAACGGCTGATTCGCCAACTCGGCCCTGACGCAACAATTCTCGATTTGGGTTCGGGAGTGGATCGGCGTGCACCTCACATCATCAATCTCGAAATCGAAGCGACGCCTTACGTGGATGTGGTTGCCGATGGGCATTTCCTGCCGTTCAAAGATAACGCCTTCGATGCGGTGATCAATGAAGCCGTGCTTGAGCATGTCCGCGAACCGAAGCAGGTTGTTGCTGAGATCCATCGCGTCCTCAAAACGGGCGGATATGTGTGCGCAGCCGTTCCTTTCCTGCAAGGCTTCCACGCTTCACCGCACGACTACCAGCGATACACCGTGCCGGGCTTCGACCACCTTTTCGCGGCTTTCACGAAAATCGAAGGCGGAGCGTGCGCCGGCCCAACAGCATCCCTGCACTGGATCTTCCGAGAATATGTGGGACTTGCGTTTTCCTTCGGCAGCCTGCTTCTCGCCAAACTGATTTCGTTGATTGTGGGGTGGATGACGTTCCCGCTGGTGTGGCTGGATTATCTGTTAATGCTCAACCGACATTCGCATATTTTGGCATCGGCGGTATATTTTATCGGTCAGAAGCGAGACGGTCCGAAGAACCATGGAGAATCGGATTGACGATCGGACACAACGATGATACAATTGAGAATCAGAGACCTTGAGGGAATCCGAGAAGCATTCTACCTTACCGAAGAGGGATTTTATCAAACACAAGATGAGTCGAGGACTTGAAAGACCCATGAAAGACATTCCAAAAACATACGCACCGCATGAAATTGAAGAAAAATGGTACAGATTCTGGCTGGAGCGAGATTACTTCCATGC
>JAPUIP010000020.1 GCA_027296925.1 Candidatus Poribacteria bacterium
GGCACCGTGCAACTCGCAGGTACGCCGCTTAACCTGTCGGCAACCCCAGCGCTGATGCGTCTGTCCCCGCCGCTACTGGGGGAGCATACCAACGAAATTCTTGCTCATGTGCTTGCATTGGATGACGATGCCATCGCAAAATTGCGGGCAGACAAGGTGGTATGAAAGTCGAAACGTGCGAATGATCAGAGCTGGAAAAGAGAAAGGGATGGAAGCAAAGGAAGGGTTCATTTCGCGATCACGTTTTACGTTTTACATCTTACTGTTTGGGATTGCCGTATTAAACGGTTGTGGGACGCCTTCGACGATCCAAGCGCCTTTGCCCGAACTCCCATCGAAACCCGTCCAGCACTTGCGGAGTGAGATTGAAACCATTCTGGACGATGCCCTTCTCGCGTCTTCTCATGTCGGCATGAAGGTGGTATCCCTTGCGACAGGGGAGGTGCTCTATGAGAAAGATGCCGATAAATTGTACCATCCGGCATCAACGATGAAATTGGTCACGGCTGCAACGGCGCTAGTCAAACTGAAACCGGACTATCGTTTTCAGACAACGCTGTATATTGATCGCTTTGAAGCCAGTGGTGTTCTGGGAAATATCTATCTCAAAGGCAGAGGCGACCCTGTTTTCACCGGTGCAGACCTGGAGAAACTGGTTGACAAGTTGGTGGGGATGGGCGTTAAATCTGTACAGGGTGATATCGTTGTGGACGAAACCGACTTTGACACTATCAGAAGGGGTAAAGGCTGGATGTGGGACGATGGACCTTTCGGCGGGTATTTCTCACATTTGAGCGCGTTGACGATTAATCATAACAGTGTTCTCGTTCGCATGTCGCCCGGTAGAGGGATTGGCGATTCAGTTCAGGCATCCATTGAACCGGCAACGGAATACATGACAATCATCAATGAGGCGACGACTGTCGATTCGCCAGAAGACGCACGTTTGGATATCGAACGACAATCGAAACCCATTGAGGCAAATATCTTGACGATTCGCGGATCGATGAAAATGGGAGAAGCTGAGAAAAGGCTACGTGTCGATGTGGTTGACCCCGCGCTTTACTGTGGAACCCTGTTGAAAGAGATACTTGCGCAGAAAGGCGTTAGCCTTCAGGGTACGGTACGTCATGGTGAACTTCCCAACGATGTAACGGAAATCGCCAATCACATATCGCCGCCGTTGTCTCGCATTGTCTGGGAGATGAACAAGTCCAGTGATAATTTAACTGCCGAACTCCTTTTGAAAACGATCGGCGCCCAAATGGAAGGAACGCCCGGCACGGCAGAAAAAGGGCGACAGGCGATTAACGAATTTCTGAACGAAATCGGGCTGGATACAACGGGTTATGTCTTTGCTGATGGCTCAGGAGTTTCTCGCTATAATTTGGTCACGGCTTCGATGCTGACAGCGCTTCTCGTCTATATGTTCCGGAACTTTGCGGTGATGCCGGAATACCTTGCTTCCCTACCGATCGCCGGCGTTGATGGGACGCTCAAGTGGCGGATGAAAGAGATGCGAGCAGCGAGAGTTCTACGCGCAAAAACAGGGACGATGCGAGGCGTCACGACACTTGCCGGCTATACCATGACGGGCGATGGTGAAAGACTCGCTTTTGCGGTTTTAATGAGTCATTATACCGGCTCCGCCAACCCCCGCCGCGCCTTGCAGGATGGGATTGGCGATGTGCTCACGCAGTTCAGTCGAAAAGAAAAGTGGGATAGCGCAAAATGAAGGAACGGAAGGTTTCATTCCTCGCGCAATGCGATAACTCATGGAAAGGATGGATGGACCGTGGCAGAAAAACTGTATCGAAAAATCAGAAAAGTAGCTGTGGTTGGCGCCGGGACGATGGGTTCTCAAATTGCCGCCCATATCGCTAACGTCGGGATTCCGTGCGACCTGCTGGATATACTGCCCACTGAGTTGACCACGGAGGAACGCGCCAATAACCTGACACTCGATAGCCCAGCCGTGCGGAATCGGATCGCGCAATCCGCCCTGGATCGGATGAAAAGTGCGAAAACACGCTCACCGTTCTATCTCCCCGATGCCGCCCAACCGATTCGCGTGGGAAACCTGAACGACCATGCGGCGTGGCTAGCGGATGCGGATTGGGTTATCGAGGCAGTCGTCGAAAACCTGAATGTTAAGAAACAGGTTCATGCGCGAATCGATCTGCATCGTAAGCGCGGCACCCTTGTGACCTCGAACACATCGGGGATTTCGATTCGCAGCATTGCCGAAGACCTCCCGGAAGATTACCAGGAATGCTTTATGGGGACGCATTTCTTTAATCCGCCCCGCTACATGTACCTGCTCGAAATCATCCCAACGGACAAAACACGGCCGGAGTTGGTCGAATTTATCGTCGACTTCGGGGAGCGGGTGCTCGGCAAAGGCATCGTCCGATGCAAGGATACGCCGAACTTCATCGCCAACCGGGTCGGCGCCTTCGCGATCATGCACGCTATCCATCTGATGCTGGAAGCCGGGCTCACGATCGACGAGGTCGATGCAATCACCGGTCCGCCGCTGGGGCGTCCGCGCAGCGCGACCTTCCGCTTGGGTGACCTCATCGGGATTGATATCCTTGTCGATGTGGCGAATAACCTCTACGAATGCGTCCCCGACGATGAGCAACGGGGGCTCTTCCGCATTCCCGATTTCGTTTCGCGGATGGTTGAGAAGAACTGGCTCGGTGATAAAACCGGTCAAGGCTTCTATCACAAACGCCCCGGCGAAAGGGGCAGCGAGATCTGGACGCTGGATTACAATTCGCTTGAATACATACCCCGCGCCCAAATCGAGTTTGACTCGCTCGACGCGGTCAAACGGATTCCGGATGCCGGGCAACGCATCAAGCAACTCGTTAACAGCGGCGATCGCGCCGGGGAATTTGCGTGGAAATGTATCAGCAACGTCATGATTTATGCGGCATCGCGTATCCCTGAGATTTCCGAGGACCTGGTCAGCATCGACAACGTGATGAAGTGGGGATTCAATTGGGAGATTGGCGTCTTTGAAATGTGGGATGCGATCGGCGTGCCGGAATCCGTTGAACGGATGCGGTCTGAAGGCCATGCCATTCCACCTCTTGTCACGAATCTGCTGAACGCAGGGCAGCGCTCCTTTTACAATCGTGCGGGCGGTGCCCGTGCCTACTTCGATCTCGGGACAAGCGATTATCGTGAGATTGAAAGCCGCCCGGAGGTCATCCTCCTTTCCGATTCCAAGGCGAACGGTAAGGTGGTGAAATCGAATGCAGATGCAAGTCTCATCGACATCGGAGACGGCGTGGCATGTCTTGAATTTCATGGCAAGATGAACACCATCGATCTCCCCACGATCGAGATGATGGTCGAAGCCCTCGATGAAGTCAAGCAGAATTTCGAAGGGCTCGTTATCGGCAATCACGCAGTCAATTTTTCGGTCGGCGCAAACCTTGTTCTGATGCTGCAACGCGCGCGAAACAAAGACTGGGATGCTCTCGGCAGGATGGGGCGCGCCTTCCAGGACGCAGATATGGCGCTCCGGCTCTCCCCGAAACCGGTTGTGGCGGCCCCGGCGGGCATGGCTTTCGGTGGCGGGTGCGAGATTACGCTCGGTGCCGATCGGGTGTGTGCTGCCGCCGAAACGTACATCGGCCTGGTCGAACTCCGCGTGGGGCTCATCCCCGGTGCCGGCGGTACAAAGGAGATGGCGATTCGCTGTTTGGAGGGCGTGCCGCTCGATGCAGGAGGCGATCCGTTCCCGCACGTCAAACGGGCCTTTGAAACCATCGCCTACTCAAAAGTGTCTGAGAGTGGAGCGCACGCAAAAACGCTCGGCTACCTTCGTGATGCGGACAAGATTTCGATTAATCACGCCCATCACCTCTACGATGCCAAACAGATGGTCCTGTCGATGGCGGCGGACGGCTATCAACAGCCGCAACCGCGGATGCCGTTTGTGCTTGGCGAAGCGGGGCTTGCGCAGTTCAAGCTGGAGATTCACCTCATGCGACGTGCGGCGTACATCAGCGACCACGACGTGAAGGTCGTGAATCAGTTGGCGTATGTTCTTTGTGGGGGTAAACTTTCGGCGCCGCAGTTTGTGTCTGAACAATATCTCCTCGATCTGGAGCGCGAAGCGTTTCTCAGCCTCTGCGGTGAAGAGAAGACGCAGCAGCGGATCGAGTACACGCTCAAAACGGGAAGGCCGTTGCGGAATTAGCGTAAAACGTAAGCCAGAAAGGTTGGAAAAGGTCAAAAATCTATCTCAAATCCAATGGAAGAGGAATACTATGAAAACCGCAGTGATTGTATCAGCCGCACGGACGGCTGTTGGAAAAGCGAAACGTGGATTGCTGAAAAACACGCGCCCGGACGAGCTCGCCGCCGTTGCAATCAAAGGGGCGGTCGATCGCGTGCCCAATCTTGATCTAGAAGAGATTGATGACGTCATTATCGGCTGCGCGATGCCCGAGGGACCACAGGGGATGAACGTCGGCCGGATCGCCAGCTTACGCGCCGGGCTGCCAACATCCGTTTCGGCGATGACCGTCAACCGATTCTGTTCGTCTGGCTTGCAGACGATCGCGATGGCGGCTGAACGGATTATGTGTGGCTTCGCAGACGTGATCGTCGCGGGCGGAACGGAAAGCATGAGCCTCGTTTCCTACGATACCACGCAGTCGCCGAATCCACACCTTGTCGAGCACTATCCCGATGTCTATCTGAGCATGGGATTGACCGCGGAGAATCTGGTGCGGAAGTATCACATCTCACGCGAAGATCAAGATGAGTTCTCATTAGCGAGCCATCAAAAAGCGATCGATGCCGTTGATGCGGGTCGGTTCAAGGACGAGATCGTGCCCGTTACCGTGAAGGAGACCCTTTTTAACGGAGATGGGAAACCCGAAACGACGATGGCCGTCTTCGATGTCGATGAGGGCGTGCGGCGAGAGACCTCGATGGAGGCATTGGCAAAACTCAGGCCGGTCTTCCACGCCAACGGCACCGTCACCGCGGGGAATTCGTCTCAGGTCAGCGATGGCGCGGCTGCGGTGGTCGTTATGTCAGCGGAGAAAGCCGCCGACTTGGGAAGCGAACCCCTGGCGCGTTTTGTCAGCTTTGCAACAGGCGGCGTCCCCCCGGAAATCATGGGGATTGGGCCGGTGGCGGCCGTCCCAAAGGCATTGAAGCTCGCGGGGTTAACTCTGGATAAGCTCGATCTGATCGAACTGAACGAAGCGTTTGCCGTACAGGCGCTGTCTGTGATTGGCGAATTAGACCTGCCGCGTGAGAAGGTCAACGTCAACGGTGGGGCGATTGCGCTAGGGCACCCCCTCGGCTGCACCGGCGCGAAACTGACGGTGACATTGCTCAACGAGATGCGCCGCCGAGATGTCCGTTACGGCATGGTGACAATGTGTATCGGTGGCGGCATGGGCGCTGCTGGAATTTTTGAGCGATGTTGACTGAGAAAGGAAAGACTCACATGAAAGCCCGTACAGAAGCGACGCTAGAACTCACCGCTGCGCAACGCTATTTTTACGACGTGAACGGCTATGTGTTGCTCAAAGGGATATTCAGCCCGGCGGAGTGTCAGCGTTTCATCGATTTGGCAAATCAGATGGACGCCGATGATACCTGCACATATAAGCATGACGGCTATCCGAAAACCCCGACCCAGACCGTGCTTTCGCGCTGTTCCTGGTACCATCCGCACCTGCTGGAAACGGCACACCATCCGGTGTTGCTGCCAATCATCGAGGATGTGGTCGGTGGCGAGGTGCGCCTGGAGGAGCATCAGTTTCTGATCAACTATCCGGCCGAGGAGCTAATCCAGGCGACTCATGTCCGGGATGAGGGTTGGCATCGAGGTACGGCGCCGAATTTTGGGAGCTTTGAAGCGGCGGGTCACTACCATTGCATGTTCAGCAAAGCCTTCATTTACCTCACTGACAACGGACCGGGAGAGGGCACCTGGGTGATGCCAGGTAGCCATCGGATGGACACCCCCGCAAAAACTGTGCGCGAGTTTATGGACGATACTCTGGTCCGTCAACTCGAATCCCATGCCGGAGATGTCCTCATCCTCAGCGAAACCCTCATCCATGCCGGACCTCGACTGAAAGCGGGCGCGTCGCCCCGCTACTCACTGGTGTATGGGTACACCGCGCCATTCATGCAGACCTGGCGTCGCTACGACCCGCCGGCAGATCTCCTTGAACGTGTGACCCCGCAGCAACAGCGATTGCTTACCGGCGAGCTCCGATACGGTTTCCGCAGAGGACAGTTTTGACGGTGAGTTTGGATTGGAGAATGGCGAAACGCATTAATAAGGAGGCAACCGTGAATGCAACAGAACGGGCTCAAATAGCCAGAGGCGGCGGCTTTCTCATTGAAGACGCAAGCCCGCAAGCGATTTACACGCCGGAAGATTTCTCCGACGCGCACACCGAGATGGCTCAAGACGCAACAGCGTTTATGGAACGTGAGATTTTTCCACATACTGAGGCAATCGAGGCAAGGCAGGAGGGCCTGATAGCGCAATTGCTCAAAAAGGCAGGCAAGGCAGGGCTACTCGCGATCAACATACCGAGGGCATACGACGGTTTAGGACGAGATCTGATCACCTCTCTGCTTGTGACGGAAAAAATCTCGCTTCAGCCTTCGTTTCATGTGGCATACGCAGTGCATAACTCGATCGGTACGTTGCCGCTGGTCTATTTCGGCACGGAAGCGCAGAAGAGGAAGTACCTCCCCAGGCTGGCGTCAGGCGAAATGATCGGCGCATTTGCACTTACGGAGAGGGGCTCAGGCTCTGACGCCCTTTCGGCGACAACCCACGCTCGCCTGAGCGAAGATGGCAAATATTATATCCTCAATGGCGAAAAGATGTGGATTGGTAATGCAGATTGCGCGGATCTGTTCACTGTTTTTGCACAGGTCGATGGAATCAAGTTCACGGCGTTTCTGGTTGAGGGGAATTCCGCAGGACTGTCAACCGGGAATGAGTTGACAAAGATGGGCATCCGGGGGGTCTCAAATCGCCCGGTGTGTTTTGAAAATGTGAAAGTTCCGGTTGAAAATGTCCTTGGCGAAATTGGGCGCGGGCACCTGATCGCATTCAATATTCTCAACGTTGGACGACTACGCCTTAGCGCCGGATGTGCCGGTACGGCGAAATCCATCCTGAAAACGGCTGTCACGTATGCGAAAAAACGCGAGCAGTTCGGAAAACCGATTGCAGAATTTGGTCTCATTCAGCACAAGATTGGGGAGATGGCGACGCGAATTTACGTCGGCGAAAGCATGGTCTACCGCGCTGCCGGCGATATGTCGCGCCTCTTGAATGCGGAACCAAATATCAAAGGCTTGGAGGAATACGCAATCGAATGCTCAATTCTGAAAGTTGCTGGGAGCGAGATCCTGGATTATGTTGCTGACGAAGGCGTACAGGTTTTTGGCGGTTACGGGTTCAGCGAGGAGTATCCGATGGCCCGTTCCTACCGAGATGCCCGGATTAACCGGATCTTCGAGGGCACGAACGAGATCAACCGGCTGTTTATCCCAACGATGTTGATGCGCCGCATGCAGCAAGGTCGGCTACCGATTGACGCCCTTCGATTCGACGGTGATTCCCAGATCGCGGGTTGTAAAAAGACCGCTCTGTATCTGTGTCAAAAAGCCGCTGCGCGGTTCGGCGACGGTCTCGTTGATCAGCAAGAAATCCTCGGTTACATCAGTGATATCATCATCGAGATTTACGCGATTGAGAGTGCGATGTTGCGGACCCAAAAGCTGATTGAGAGGGTAGGTGAAAAGGGCGCACAGGTTGCGATCGATATGACCCAAACGTATACCAACGATGCCCTTCCGCGGATACAGTTTGCCGCACAGCAGGCATTCGCTGCCATTCGGCCCGATGATGCTGACACGTTGCCGCCCCTCCAATATAGCCCAATTGATACCGTTCTTCTGCGCCGTCGCATCGCGCGACAGATCATTGTGCTGGAGGAATACAAGATTCCATGAGCACATTGGAAATCGCGTTACTGATGCCGGAATAGTCTCATTTGAAAGGAAATAGAATGACAACCCAAAATGCTTCCACAATCAAGGCGCTGACTTTCGACGTGTTTGGCACCGTCGTTGACTGGCGCAGCAGCATCATCCGTGAGGGCACGCAGTTTGGAAAAGCGCGTGGAATCGATGTGGATTGGGCGCGATTCGCCGATGAATGGCGGGTGGGCTATGGTCCTGCCATGGCCCGGGTTCGGCGTGGCGAATTGCCGTGGATGAGTATCGACCGGCTGCATCGCATGATCTTGGAGGAACTGCTAGATGCCTTCGAGATTACCGGACTGAGCGAAGCTGAGAAGGACCACCTGAACCGCGTGTGGCACCGGCTCACGCCATGGCCGGATGCTATCAGTGGGCTTAAACGCCTGCGGGCTCGCTTTATCGTGGCCCCCCTGTCTAACGGCAACGTCGCCCTGCTCACCAACATGGCAAAGCACGCCGGTCTGCCGTGGGATTGTATTCTGTCGTCCGAATTGGCAAAGCATTACAAACCCGATCCAGAGGTTTATCAGACCGCTGCCGATCTGCTTGGACTTTCACCGAACCAGGTGATGATGGTCGCTGCGCACCCGGGTGACCTG
>JAPUIP010000200.1 GCA_027296925.1 Candidatus Poribacteria bacterium
TCGGGGCAACTCTATACCGGTGCCAAGCGTGGCTATCTTTATATTGCTGCGGAGGTTGGACTCCTTGCGGCGCGCTTCCTCATACACAATGACGCGGAAGATACGCGAGATGCCTACCGTGAAGAGGTGAGGCAGAATGTCGTCTTTGACGGACCGGGTACTTTTGAAACATGGGATCCGATCGAAGACTTCGAGCATGCGACGCTGTTTGATAATTGGCATAATGTTTATACGGACAACAATGGAGAACCGCTAGAACGGACCGGGGCGTGGTATTGGACGGATCGAGCGGCGTTCAAGGACGAGCAGCGGACCGTACACGATTCCCCGCAACGCTTAGAAGCGCTTGCGCGGCGAGGGGATGCCAACGACAAATTCCAGTTGGCGCGTACTTTTTTAGGGATAGTCATTTTGAACCACGTCGTCAGCGCTGTCGACGCTCGGATTGCAACAAAAAGCTACAATAAAAAATACACCTCTCAAGCTGCCACGCCGAAGCCTTTCGAGCTAGACCTGCAAACAACTTTCTTTCCTGATACCGTTCAGAGCCAGGTGGTTTTGCGGAAGCGGTTTTAACAGCTTTTCCTTCTGGAGTTCTCGTATAAAATAAGCCCCGTGCCCGATCACAGAATGGGTCTGCAGCCAATGGATCTTATAACCGAATCGTGCTATAATACTGTCTCTTGACGATTGAATAAATCATAAGAGTACGAAGGAGCTGGAAATGAAACGGGTTCGATTGCCTTTTGTCATCTTGGTCATTCTGTGCGCTGTCATTTGGTTCGGTTGTGGTGACGACGACGACGATGATGATAACAACAATGATACCGGTAATAATGTCGAGATTGTTGGAACGTGGAAGCTTGTTTCCGCGGATGCACTTGTCGGTGTGATTGGCGCCGTACCGGAAGCGACATTGACTGTCAAATCTGATAATACCTGGAGTTCTGAAGTGACGGGAGAAGTCCCGGGGATTGGCAGTTACACCGTGACTTCGGAAGGAACTTATACGATTTCAGGGAATCAAGTCACCGGCAAAACGACACAAAGGAACGTCGAAACGAGCTTTAGTGTGCCGGGCTTTAATCTACCGGAGACAACCTCTTTTGGACTGACGGGCGAAGTAACCGTCGAACGTGACGGAGACCGGCTCACAGTTATCACGCCAGATGAAACCGCCGGCCAAATAGCGGCAATTTTCGAGAAGCAGTAATCACTTCCTAGAGTGGGCATCTGAAAAGGCTGGAGGCATTTGATGGGAATGCTTCCAGCCTTTCTCTCTTCTAATTTCCTTTCTTTTCTCACATTTTTGATATGAGCGACCTAATGACTGAAGTTGCCATAAAAATGGATGCGCTCAAGGCTCAAGCGATTGTCTGCATCTCCTGTGGATTGGCAGACACCCGATTGAACGTTGTTTTTGGAAATGGCGATGCGACCGCCAAACTCGTCATCGTTGCTGAGGGGCCATCGGCTACGGATGAAAAAACGACGCGCCCGTTTTCGGGCCCGTCGGGAGAACTGCTGGATGACGTGCTTCACGCAAACGGGCTGACCCGCGATGAGCTCTGGCTGACGAACGTGATTAAATGTCGTGCCGCCATCCGAAAAGGACATGTAGTGAAAAATCGTCCGCCGAAGGCAGCAGAGATCAAGGCGTGCGCCAAATGGCTCGATGGAGAGCTCACCTTGATCAATCCGTCCGTCATCTTATGTATGGGGAGTCCGGCTGCCAACACGCTCATCCATAAAGGATTTCGCATGACCGAAGAGCGTGGCAGATGGTTTACGGATACACTTTACGCGCCGTTCATCATGGCGACCTTTAACCCGGCGTTCGTGTTGAGGCAGGAGGGCGACGCGTTCACCCGTGTCCGGCAAACCCTGATTGATGACATCGCTGAGGCAAAGCGTAAACTGGCGGATGCCCCCGAACAACCGAAACTGACGCTGTTCTAGTTCAGGTATTAGGCACTTGGGATAACTCGTCATCGTGGTGCCCCGTGCAATTTGCGATTATCGAATCAGGGGATCCAAATCCAGACCAATATCCTGCAAGATACTCTTTTTGACCTTACAGACCATCGTATACGCCGGATCGTAGACGTTGCCGAGGTCATACTCCACACACTGACCGAGCAGGATGTGGGGGGCGTTCCCATCCAGTCCGAGCGCATTTAACCAGCGCACCATCTCCGTTGTCGCATGTTGCACCGCCTGATCTAACGGGCGTGCATTCCCCGCCGTTAAGATATAGTCGTCATTGACCGCTCTGGGCCAATTGATACTCTTCCCCTTAATCAGATTCACCGTAAACTCCACATCGAAAGAGATCTCAATGCCGGTGCCGACGATCTCACCGTCGCCTTGCACGGCGTGCCCGTCTCCAATATGGAACAGCGCGCCCTCCACAAAGACGGGTAGGTAGACGGTGACTCCTTCGCAAAAACCGCGATAGTCCATGTTTCCACCGTGTGTCGAGGACGTCGCTGTGGAGATCGCCTGTCCACGTGGCGGGGCAATGCCGAAACAGCCCGTCATCGGCTCAAGCGGCAACGTGAGCTTGCCCAGCTTCGTTTCCGGCGAGATCAAGGTCGCCGTCCACTGATCCAGGTCGATTTCCCAGTCCCCGCGGCCATTCTCTGGCAGACCGGATGCGACGTACTCCGGATCAAGCACGTGTGCGGCGATCGTGGTCGAGGTTCGCCCGGTGCCGCGATTGGGGACGAGGCGATCGAAGTGAACGGCAAGTGTGTCCCCTGGCTCCGCGCCGTTGATATAAAATGGGCCCGTCTGCGGATTTCCTCCCGGCGTGACCTGTTCGCCGGCAGCATCAACACCGCCGGCATCGACCGTCGTTGTGACGACGGTATCGCCGCTGTCGATATGCAGCACCGCCTCATGGGCGCCGATTGCGGTGTAATAAACGCTTGGCTCGAAGTGATGTGTTGCCATAATGTTCTCCTTATGAGGTATGAAGCGTGATTTGTGTTGTGGTATGCGCGAATGAATTCGTAAATCCCTTGTCTCCTCTTTTCCCTTGCCCCGCTCCTTTGCCCTATCCATACTTCAGCCAGTTATCAAAAAGCGGCTTAATGCGCGGGTTGAGGCTTCCCAAGAACGCCGGATCATTCAACCACTCTTGACTCGTGGGGCTATCGGGATTCGGTGGCTGATCCGCCGGCGGTGCGACAACAAGCGCGTAATGCAACGTCTGACGCTTTGCACCGGATCGGTTATACCCTTTGTGGAGCAGACTGGAGTTATAGAAGACGATGTCGCCGGCCTGCAGCTTCACGGCCATCTGGTCGGGCATATCGGCTTTCGGTGAATTCCGAAGGACTTCCCGCTCGGCATCCGTAATCTCCCGGCGATGGCTGCTGGGAACGATGTAAAGCGTTTCGTCATCATACAGCGCCCCATTCAGTTGGACGTGGCTTTTCAGGCGTGCCAGCAGGCGTTCGAGCGGAACCTCCCCGTCCCTGGCCGAATCCCGATGCCAGTTGATGTGATACGGCTTTTGCTCTGAACTTACCAGGAGCGTGCACAGGTGATAGCGCAGCCGTATCCCAATCAGGGCTTCGATCACGTCCAAGATCTGCGGATGCGCCAGCAATTCGAGGAGGGCTTTCTCTCTGATGTTTGGGTGAAGGA
>JAPUIP010000201.1 GCA_027296925.1 Candidatus Poribacteria bacterium
GATGGATTGAAATCCATCGCGGGAGTTCCCTGATGAAACGCCGACCACTGAAGTGGTCGGTATCAAGCGATTTCGCGATTTTTGCTCTTAACCTGATGCGTATGGGCGAGCACAAGGCATCGCCCCTACGAGACAACCGGGGTGTGTTCGACATCTCAGGGAGGCGGATTGATGAGCGAAACAACCTCTGAACGGCTCTATAATCTATTACCCACGATCTATCGCCAGCGGGATGTTGCCCAAGGCGAACCGCTTCGTGTCCTGATGGCGATTATCGAGAGTGAACTACAGACGATTGAAGCGGACATAGATGGTTTATACGATAACTGGTTCATCGAAACGTGCGAGAAGTGGGTCGTGCCGTACATCGCGGATCTGTTAGGGATGCGGGGGTTAAGCGATGAGAAATACATCGTCACCGGCCAACGGGCACGAGTCGCTAACGCCATCCGGTACCGCCGACGGAAGGGCATCATCGCCGTGTTGGAGCGAGTGGTAAGGGATGCAACCGGATGGTACGGGCGGGCGGTCGAGTTCTTTGAACTGCTAGGCGCCACGCAGAATCTTCAGCATCTTCGTCCCGACAAAGGAAGAACGCTCGATCTCCGCGACCTTCAAGCAATCGAAGCGTTGGACGGACCTTTTGAATCCCTCGCCCACACAGTCGATGTGCGTTCTAAGCACAATATCCCCAACATCGGACTCTTTTTATGGCGTCTCCAGAGCTATCGGGTTACGCGAAGTCCTGCATATCAGATCCAAACCGGGTGCTACACATTTCATCCGCTCGGTTACGACATGTCGTTGTTCAACCAGCCACAGACGGAAACAGGCATCTTTCGAGCCACAGAGGCGATCCACCTCCCGGTCCGCATCCGCCAGAGCGCCCTTGCCGATGATCTGGAAGCATATCATGAACGACACGAAAACACACCGGCAGACCACCGGCCTCTAAATAGCAGATATTACGGTCGTGAACGGAGCATCTCTGTTTTTAGGGATGGTGACGCTGTGCCGCCGATGGAGGTCGTGTCTCAGGACTTGCAGGAATGGACACGCCCACCACAGGGAGTAGTTACTGTGGACGTGAGTTTGGGACGTTTGGCGTTTGCAGAAAATGAAACTCCAAACCAACTCGAAGTCTCTTACAACTACGGCTTTAGCGCCGACATCGGCGGTGGACCGTATGATCGGCATCAGACCTTAGCGAGATTCGGCGACGAAGTTCAGTGGATGGCTGTTTCCAAAAGTGGTTCAACGTCCACGCTCCAGGCGGCGCTCAATCAATGGAATGAGGCCAGCAACCCGCAAGGTGTTATCCAAATTGACGATAACGCCGTCTATGGTGGCGCCCTGCCCACCATCCAACTGGACCAGGGAAGTCAATTGGTGATTCAAGCCGCCGATGGCGTGCGTCCGAACATACGTCCAATCGGCAGCCTAAAGATAGATGCACCCGCTGACGGGAACGCTTCGCTCACGCTAAACGGGCTGCTAATTCAAGGCAAAATTGTGGTCGAGGGCAATTTGACACTGACGATGACACACTGCACCCTGATGCCAAGACCACAGACGGCATCGACGACGCTGGAAGTCACTACCGCCGTGAGCAATCTGGCCGTAACCATTTCTCAAAGCATCGTAGGTCCCATCCGTCTACCTGCGGATTGCTTGGGGATAACAATCGAGGATAGCATTGTGGACGCATCTCTCAACGGAACCGCCCTCGCTGCGGACGATGATGGAAATTATGGCCCCCGGACGACTTTAAAACGAACCACAGTCTTCGGGCAGATGTTCGTCAAGGAACTCCCCCTCGCGTCCGATGCTATATTCACTGAGCCGGTGCACGCCCAACGCCGGCAGATCGGCTGTGTCCGCTACAGTTTTGTGCCGAATGGTTCTCGGACGCCACGACGTTTCCGCTGCCAGCCTGACCTTGAACTTGAGACACAACAACAGAACAATCCGGACTTTACCCCGCAAGAACAGATCGAAGTCCTAAAATTGCTAGTGCCTCTCTTTACTTCGACGCAGTATGGCGACCCGAGCTATGGGCAGTTACACGTGAACTGTCCGCAACAGATCCGCACCGGCGCAGAGGACGACTCTGAGATGGGGGTTTTTAGCCTGCTTAAACAGACCTATCGAGAGGCAAATCTGCGTCCTGTCCTGGAGGAATACCTGCCGCTCGGACTCAGCGCAGAGATCTTTTACGTCACCTAAGGAATGGCGATTTAATAACTCCTACATTTGTCATTCTGAGGAGCCTGCAAGCCTGTCCTGCCTGTCCCGAGCCCCTCAAAGTTCGGGACAAGCCCCTACGGGATACCTCGAAGCTCGGCACAAGTTTCCTTTCAGTCACTTTCGAGGGGAGCTTGCCGAAGGGAAGAATCTCGGTTGACGAGACTCTTAGTCCCACGGGATGCCCTCAAACCCTCTCAGCCGAGGGCAGGCGGGGCATTTATCCTCTCAGCCGCGACACCAAACACCCGGTGATAGAGACCCGGTATCAAAAGACAACCGGGGTCTGGTTCCTGCACGCCGGGCGTTTGAAGAAACGGTTCTGTCGAACACCCGGTGACCTGGCTTCACTCGGCCAACCGGGGCTTTTATATACAGGAGATGAGTATGAAAGGCGATTTTTCCCGACTTACGTTTGACCCAAAGAAAAACTACAGCAACGTTCGCATGCAGCAAGGCCGCGTCCAATTGGATGCCGACTGGAATGAGCAGGTCGATATTACCGAACATCGCATTGGAACGCTGTTTACCGACCTGATTGGCCTGAGCGGCGTGCCGCAAGGCGCTAGCACGGAGATCCCTGGCGACTTTCAGATTCGTGTCGATGGTAATGAGATCAAGATTCGACAAGGACACATGTACGTCGCCGGTATGCTGTTCGAGAACGAATCCGACGTATCATTTAGCGATCAGCCAAACTTGCCCGCGGCAACCTTACCGGCGTCAGATGGACTCTACGTCGCCTACCTGGATGTCTGGCAGCGACTGGTAGCCGGGCTTGAAGACCCTGAAATCCGTGACCCCGCGCTTGGTGGAGCGGATACGACTGTACGAACCAAAAATGTATGGCAGGTCAGGCTGGTGCAGGTTGATGAGACGGAGGTGTTGATTGGCAATGTGGACACGATACTCGATCAGGAGGCGCCGGCGCGGATAAGTTCGGGACAGATGACCGCGCGTCTGCGCTCGGCGACGAGTACGCTGGATAACCGCCTATATCGGGTGGAGGTCCACGATGCTAGCGGACTAGGCGCCGCGACATTCAAATGGTCGCAGGACAACGGCGCGATTGCCGCGAGCGTCACGCAGATCTATACCGCCACAGTCGACGAAAATGAGATTACCACGATTACACTGGGTGACACAGAGACGGCCCTTCAATCCATTGATTGGAGGCAAACCGGGCGTGGAGGGCCGTCGCGGTGTCACCCAGGGGAAACGTGGTACTGTCAGTTGCGTCGCCAGTGGCGGGAT
>JAPUIP010000202.1 GCA_027296925.1 Candidatus Poribacteria bacterium
ACAACTTTTTGCTTAAGTCCGTGCCATTCGCTTATAGGGGATTGCCAGAACTTCCTAAGAGAGACTTTGGACTGACTGTAAAGGACAGACTCAAAAGACAATATGTCCTGGATAAGGAAAGCAAACATATTGAGGTGAACATTATTGGAGAAGCTTCAAAAGATGATCGAAATATTCTAATTATCGGTGAAGGCAAAAGTCATCTCTCCAGGAACGATGTGAATCGATTTATCAGACGAAAATTGAACCGACTTGAAGCAGTGTACGATGAGATGTTTCCGGTTCTGGTGACTCACATGACAAGCTCGCCGACGGTAGAAGCCTATGCAAAAGAAAAGGGAATTGCGTTGTATTATTCTTACGATTTACCGCCGATGTGATATATTTATCCAGACCGCACTGTATTTATCTCTTTCAGACAATTATGTTTACAGGAATCGTTGAAGAAGTCGGAATTATCAAACAAACTCAGCGTGGCGCACAAGCAGGAGAGCTAACTATCGAAGCCTCACGGGTATTATCCGATGGCAATGTTGGCGATAGTATCTCGGTGAGTGGCGCCTGTTTGACGATGACCCACGTGTCCCACGACAATTTTACGGTGGATGTTTCTGCTGAAACGCTACGCCGTACAACGCTCGGGGCACTCAAGCCGGGCAATTCGGTCAACCTTGAGCGATCCCTTCGTTTGAGCGATCGATTGGGAGGACATCTCGTCTTGGGACATGTTGATGAAGTCGGGACGATTACCGGCTGGCGGGACGAAGGAACTTCATCGCTGATGCGAGTGTCCATCTCCACTGAAGCGATGCGGTACGTTGTTTATAAAGGATCTGTTTGTGTGGATGGCGTCAGCCTGACAATCGCGAACCTGTTTGATGACGGATTTGAAGTCGCGCTTATTCCTCACACCAAGCAAGTGACAACATTCGGAAATAAACGGGTTGAGGCTCGCGTCAATATAGAAGTGGATCTGTTAGGGCGTTATATCGAACGCTTGTTAACATACCGGCCCACCACAAGCAAATCGATTGATCTAGCATTCTTAAAGGAACACGGATACCTCAGTTAGGTATTATAGGGAAGAACTCTTCCTAAAACCTAATGCCCAATACCTACGTAAGAAGGCGGAGCTATGAAGTTTAACACAATTCCAGAAGCGATTGAAGCGATTCGGAATGGCGAGATGATTATCGTCACGGATGATCCAGATCGAGAGAACGAAGGGGATCTCATCATGGCGGCCGAAAAGGTCACGCCAGAGGCAATCAATTTTATGGCGAAGTACGGACGTGGCTTGATTTGCCTCCCTGCGACTGCGGACCGACTGGCAGAGCTGGCGCTCCCCCTTATGGTTTCGGAAAACACCGCCCGGCTGTCTACGGCGTTCACTGTGACGATTGATGCCAAAGAGGTCACGACAGGAGTTTCCGCCTATGAGCGTGCGGACACGATTCGGAAATTTTCCGACCCGCAGACAACCACAGAGGATTTCGTGCGGCCGGGGCATATTTTCCCATTGCAAGCAATGGATGGCGGAGTGTTGAGGCGAGCCGGTCATACCGAAGCCACGGTTGATCTCGCGAGGTTGGCTGGGCTTTATCCGGCAGGTGTGCTCTGTGAGATCCTGCATGAAGACGGAACGATGGCGCGAATGCCTGAACTCTTTAAGTTCGCCCAAAAACACGGGTTAAAGTTAATCACCATCGCAGATCTCATTGTGTACCGACGGGAGGTGGAGACGCTTATCAAACGGGTTGCTGAAGCAGACCTCCAGACCCGGTGCGGCTATTTCAAGCTCTATTCCTATGAAAGTGTGAATGACCGAAAGACCCATATCGCACTGGTCAAGGGTGATGTTTCGGACGGTGAGCCGGTGTTGGTGCGCGTCCATTCACAGTGCCTTACCGGGGATGTGTTCGGTTCGCTTCGTTGCGACTGCGGCGAACAGTTGCAGAAGGCGATGGAATTCATCCAGCGGGAAGGGCGAGGGGTACTGGTATACATGCGCCAAGAGGGGCGGGGGATGGGACTTAGCAACAAAATCCGTGCTTACAAATTGCAGGACAGCGAAGGGCTCGATACCGTCGAAGCGAATGAGCGGCTCGGCTTTCCTGCGGATTTGCGAGACTACGGCGTTGGTGCGCAAATTTTGACAGATCTCGGTGTGCGGAAGATGCGGCTTTTGACAAACAACCCGCGCAAGATCGCCAGCTTGGCCGGGCATAACCTTGAGATCGTAGACCGGGTACCGTTGCAAACGCTGCCACACGAATTCAACCGTCGCTACCTGGAAACGAAACGAACGAAGCTCGGACATTTACTATTGCACACCATCGACCATGAGAAGGAGGAGTCAGCGCAACACTGTGATGAGTGCGCTGATCAATGATGCCAAACATCTACGAAGGTGATCTGATTGGGACGGGACTGAAAATTGGGATAACGGTCAGTCGATTTAATAGCTTTATTACCACAAAGCTGTTAGATGGTGCACTGGACGCACTCAAACGCCACGGCGCAAACCTCGACGATGTAGATATCTTCTGGACTCCCGGTTCATTTGAGATTCCCGCAACGGCAAAGCGGCTTGCCGAAAGCAATCGGTATGATGCAATCGTCTGCATCGGTGCAGTGATTCGTGGCGCAACACCTCACTTTGACTTTGTCGCTAACGAAAGTGCGAAAGGGATTGCGCAAGTCTCGTTTAACACAGGAATTCCGGTGATCTACGGCGTCATTACCACGGACAACATCGAGCAAGCGATCGAGCGCGCCGGAACAAAAGCCGGCAACAAAGGGGCGGAAGCGGCGGTCGCCGCGATTGAAATGGCGAATCTATACAAACAGATTGATGCAGCAGGACGTAATGCGGGTTGAAGGTATGGCAGGTCCGTGCCTTGATATGGTAGGCATAAGAAATTCTGGGCGTTTTCGCTTGCGTCAGAAGTAATGAACAATAATGAAAGAACTTCACACAGAAATAGAAATTCAAGCACCTCCTGAGCGGGTATGGCAACTGCTCACTGATTTTGCGGATTTTCCCCAATGGAATCCATTTATCCGCCGCATTAGTGGGGAAGCCAAGGCCGGGGCACGACTCGAAGTTCATATCCAACCTTCTGGCGCAAAAGGCATGACTTTCCGACCAAAGGTACTCAGGTTAGAACCGAACGTTGAACTTCGCTGGTTGGGACGCCTTCTCATACCCGGTCTCTTTGACGGTGAGCATATTTTTGCGATCGAGCCACTTGGGGCGGATAAAGTGCGCTTTGTACAGCGTGAAATCTTCAAAGGTGTGCTTGTTCCTCTATTTGCAAGTCAGTTAGATACCGACACGAGGCGCGGTTTTGAAGAGATGAATCAAGCACTCAAAACACGGGCAGAGCAAATTGTGTAATCGGCAGAGCGCGGCATAGAATATATCTAAAGGATTTTTCATGATTGCGATTATCGACTACGGCGCCGGAAATCTGACAAGCGTTGAACGCGCCGTGACATATTTAGGCTATGATGGCAGCATCACCGCGGATTCCGAGACAATTCTTACCGCCGAGAAGGTGATCTTTCCCGGCGTTGGGGCGGCACGCGCAACAATGGATAACCTGAATACCGCCGGAATTGCAAAGGTATTGCAGGCATTTTACAAATCGGGCAAACCGATGCTCGGCATCTGCATCGGCATCCAAATTCTGTTTGATCATAGCGAAGAAGAGGATACCCCTTGCCTCGGGCTTCTGCCAGGCGTCGTTAAAAAATTCGACGCAACGCCAACCTTAAAAGTGCCCCAGATTGGATGGAATGAAGTTTATCAGAGCCAATCACACCCCATTTTCCACGATGTGCCCAATCCCGCGCATTTCTATTTTGTGAATTCGTACTATCCGGTGCCACAGGCTGCATCGGATGTTATCGGCAGGGCCACCTACGGTGTCGAATTTTGTAGTGTCGTTGCCCACCAGAACCTCATCGCTACACAATTCCATCTTGAGAAAAGTGGTCGGATTGGGCTCAAGATGCTCGATAATTTCTTGCGTGATAAGGGTTAGCACTTACACCGATGACGACAATCCTCCTCGCGTTCCTCGTTGTACTGATTAACCTATTCATATACGGTTCTCAAAACCCGAAGAACTACGATGTGGCGACGCATCTTTACTACGGAGTCATGATCCTCGCCGGGATATACGACGGGCGTCGTGGGCAACGCATACTCCTGGCACTCACAACACTGGCAACTTGGCTACACGTTGTTTTCTATTACGAACAACCCCATCTTGCTGTGGTTGCAATCTTATATCCCTTCATTGCGTTTTTTATCGTTCGTACAATCCGATTTTTCAAGGCGCAGGGCACCACGACTGAGACGCAGATTCGCGAAATTGATCAGGTCAACATTGATCTCAAAAAGCGAGTCCGGGACCTATCTACGCTGTTTGAAATCAGTGAACCGGCAAATGCAGCTTTGGAGTTGGATGAACTGTTCCAAAGGATTATTAAAATCCTTGCTGATCGGATGGGGGTGTATCGGGGCACCCTCCGAATCTGGGAAGATGGGGTACAGGTCAAGACGGTTCAGGCGGCTTTCGGGCTGACGGAGGCTGAGCGCAAGCGCGGAACAGATAGCCAGATTGACGAGATCCAGAAAAAGGTTATGGAATCTGGAGAGCCGATTGGTGTTCCCCACACGCGCACCCCTCTACCGCAGATAGACCTGCCGGATGCAAGAGCGATCCAATCTAAAGATCCGATTGCGTTCTGGTGTGTTCCCGTGATTGTTGATGAACAGGTCATCGGAACCCTGACCATCGATAAAGCATCGGACGAGTTTTCTATCGAAGATGATATTCGCGTGCTGACCATCATCGCTTCGATTGTAGCACAGCGTGTCAAGATTCAGCAGATGATCGATTCCCTTGTCCAAGCCGAACGGCTGGCGACGCTTGGCAAACTCGCAACCACCGTCGCGCATGAGGTGAGGAATCCGCTTGGCGGGATTCGTGGGGCCGCGCAACTTCTCCAACTGGAAAGCGATCCGGACTCAGAAACTCAGGAATATATCGCCGTGGTTATTAAAGAGGTGGATCGGCTCAATCGGGTTGTTGAACAATTGCTTGGGTCGGGCAATCCGCGAACGGCAGGGGTCAAGCCAAACGCCATCGCGGACCTAATTGACAACAGCCTCTCCATTTGCCAACCGGAATTTGATCAGAGCAACATCCATGTTGAAAAGATTATGGATGAGGGGTGTCCACCGGTTGTCGTCAATGCGGATGGAATGATGCAGGTGCTGCTCAACCTATTCCGCAATGCGATTGAGTCGATGGAGGCGGACGGCGTCTTGACGATCCAAACGCAGTATCGGGTGGAGAGTCAGATCGTTCAGATCTGTATTCAGGACACCGGGCGTGGCATATCGCCTGATGTCGCCAGGAGGCTGTTTGATCCGTTCTACACGACGAAACAGAAAGGGACAGGACTTGGACTCGCCATCAGCCAACAGATCATTGAGGAGCACGGTGGCACGATCGAAGTTGATGTAACACAATCTCAAGGCGCGGCGTTTATTATATCGTTGCCGGCTTGAGACCCAATTCTTATTTCCCGATTCACTCAACATAACATGAGACACTCAATTCTTATTGCCGACGACGACGATAGCATTCGCTTCGTTCTGGAAAAAGCCCTTCAGAAGGAAGGGCATCACACATTCAGCGCCCGTAATGGCAAAGAGACGATAGCACTTCTGCGTTCGGAGCCTGTCGACGTGATTTTTCTCGATATATTTCTGGGGGATGCCAACGGTTTGGAGTTGATTGAAACGCTTCAGGAGATCAACCGGACCGCATCAATCATTGTCATTACCGGCCACGGTACCACACAAACTGCGATTGAAGCTGCCAAACGCCACGCCTATGACTATGTCACCAAACCCTTTGACATCAAGGAAATCCAATCGCTGGTAGCTCGCGCAGGGTCCGCTGCGAATCAGGCGAAGGCAGTGATGACAGCATCTGAATCCCAGCCAGCACACACCTCCGTTGCTCCTACCGATGGAAGGGAGATGAAAAGTCAGATTGCCGGTGAGAGTCCGGTGATGCAGATGGTCTACCGAATTATCGGACGAGCGGCAATCAGTGATGAAACCGTGTTGGTCATGGGGGAGAGCGGTACCGGCAAGGAGTTGGTTGCGCGAGCCATTCATCAGAATAGCCGCAGAGCGGATAAAGCGCTTGTCGTTGTGGATTGCAGCGCCGTCCCCGCAAATCTGATTGAAAGCGCGCTGTTCGGACATGTAAAGGGCGCATACACGGGAGCAGACACGGCCCGTCAGGGGAAGTTCGAGCAGGCAGGTGGTGGGACGATTTTTTTGGATGAGGTCGGCGAACTTCCACCCGAAGTTCAGATGAAGATGCTGCGCGTCCTCCAGGAGCGCGAAATTGAGCCCGTTGGATCTAATAAGTCCCGCAAGGTTGATGTGCGCGTGGTTGCCGCAACGAATCGACGGCTTGATTTGGCGATCCAAGATGGCGACTTTCGCGAAGATCTGTTTTATCGGCTCAATGTGGTGCCAATTTATCTGCCGCCACTGCGAGAGCGGAAAGAGGATATTCCCGATCTTGTAGACCTCTTCATTACCCGCTTTGCCGAAGATTATGGTCTGCCCAAAGTAGCGATCTCCTCGCAAGCATTTAAACGGCTGATGGGCTGCAATTGGCCTGGAAATGTGCGTGAACTGGAAAATACGCTCAAGCACGCCCTTGTTATGTGCTCTGGCAATGTGCTTCTGCCAGAACACTTTCCGGAGCTTGCGGGAGGTACCACCTCGTCTATGACAACACCGGCAACAAGCCTGGAAAGTCGCCTGTATGCCCTCCTCCGGGAGTGGGTCGATGAATCCATTGAATCTGGAATCGTCGCCGGATCGCTTCAGGCAGAGATTCGCACTGCCGTCGAAAAACCGCTCTTTGTGCTTGTTCTTGAGCGAACGGGTTGGAATCGCAGCAAAGCCGCTGAAATTCTTGGCATCAACCGCAATACGCTGCATTCCAAGATGGAGGAGTACGGCATCCAGAATTGACGAAAGGTTCGGGGCTGCGATATGGATATTGGCAAGATTATTGGAACTGTGGTGGCGACCCGAAAAGACTCCAGTTTGCTTGGAAGCCGCCTGCTAGTGGTGCAGCCAGTTGACGCGCATGGCGCATCCGTTGGCTCGCCGCTTGTCGCCGTTGACACGCAGGGAGCGGCTGGTTATGGAGAGATGGTCTACATGGTCACAGGCGGGGATGCCGTTGGTGTCTTGCCGGGGCGCCGAATGCCCGTTGATGTCGCTGTCGTTGGACTCGTGGATTCAATCACCGTAACCGAAGAAGGGGATGGGTGATGTACATCGCAAAGGTGATTGGTAAAGTGGTCTCGATCGTTAAGCATCCCGCTTATGAAAATCGGACGCTTTTGCTGGTTCAACCCTTGAGCTTAAAATCGAAGCTCGTGCGAACACCGACGATTGCCGTCGATTACGTGGGGGCGGGGGAGGGAGATGTCGTTCTCGTCGGCGCTGGGCCGGGCGTTGCCCAAGAGGTGTTCGGGGTCGAAAACGCACCGATCAGGGAATTGGTGATGGGTATCATAGATCGGTTTGATGTGTCAGACGTAGAAGCTGAAGCACCATGAACAAGAATCCATCGAGGAAGCGACAGATTGTTTATTCCATTGCCTAGCGCACCGGGGGCAGACCGTTTTAAGCCACGGGCTGTGCAGTTTCTGATTCTCACGAATATTCTCGTTTTTGCATACCAGCTTTATGCATCCTATCAGGGGCCGTCCCTTGCAGCGGCGTACGGCGCGATTCCCCATCGGATTACGCATTCGGATTCGTTCCTACCTCCCCTCCCGAACCTTTTCCACAAGACATTGGTTACCTCCCTATTCTTGCATGATGCGCACATTTTACAAGGCGGATTCATCCATCTTGTTGGCAATATGCTTTACCTTTCGGCTTTTGGACCGAATCTTGAGCGTATGCTTGGCGGTCTGAAATTCCTCCTGCTTTATCTCCTGTGCGGTGTGCTGGCAACACTTTTTTACGTCATCACTCACCATAATTCTCCATTGCCGCTGATTGGTGCAAGCGGTGCAATCGCCGGCGTCATGGGGGCACACGTTGTTGCTTGCCCCAGAGCGCACATCCGATGCCTCCTGCTCATCTATATTGTCTCACTGCCAGCAGGCGTTGTGCTTGTGCCTTGGATTCTGATACAGTTGTTCAATGCCTACTTCTCCTTCCAGAGTGCACCGATAGCCTGGTTGGCACATGTTGGCGGCTTTGGCGCCGGGATGTTTTTTATCAGAAAATTTCAACGAACATGGCTTCGTCCTAAACAGGGAGCCTACAGAATCCGTCCTTACTTTTGATACGGGGAACTGTAGAGTTGTTCCGCAATAACTGAGGGATGGGAGCAAGCCAATCCTTGAAAAGGTTTCAAACCTTTTCAAGGTTCGCGTGACCTATTTCGGCTCGAAACTTCTGGCGTGAGATCTGAGGGTTGACTTGATTCCGTTAAAAAGGAACAACTCGCGTAGACATTCGAATGGTCCTTTGCGCGAAAATAACCTTGCGAGGTAAAAAATGTACCGACTCAAACGATTCGAAGCCGGTTTTCTATTACTGATTTATATGAGCTTAGCGGGTTGTACATCGTTATCAACACAGTGGAGCGAGAACTTCGCGCTCACAACGTATGGTACGAAAGCGAACCATCCGGCGCTCAACGATGGAAACCTGGAAACAATCGCGGCAGTTGTGCCGAGAAACGAACGTATCTTTACGCTGAAATTTCCAGAAGCGAAATCTGTGCGAAAGATTGTGATTCACAACGGGAATCTGTTCCGATTCAAAGTGGATTATTGGGATAACGACGCTTTCGCGTGGAAGACAATTTATTCGGTGCGTCAGCGTCGGGATATTGGAGCGCATCGCGCTCAAGCAACCTATGTCTTGGATCGGCTCAATTTTAAGACAAGTATGCTCCGGATCAATGTATCCCGTACCGTCGATGATGATGTCATCCCGAAGCTGGTTAGAGAGCCTGGCGATCGAGTGTTGACAAGAAGGATGGATGTCAATGGCGTTTATTACTACCGCGTTATGAATCCGGCGTGGGCGCAAATCCGGGAAATTGAAGTTTATCAACTGGCGAAGAAATGAAACGACTTGAACAGCAGACAGAAACTATGAACTCTCTAACAACCGGGGATATTGTTATTGTGCGTGAGAGCGATGATGAGTACATGCCGAAAAGTAAAGTTGTTTCTTGACCTCCTCATCGTTTTCATGCTTTGCATGGGGATACCTGCGAAGGCCGACAATGGGACGGCGATTGAGCTAATCGCTGCTACTTCAGACGGCGTAACGGTTCAGCTTGTTATCCCAGATTTTCAGATCGACTGGAAAACCGAGGATGGGAAGCGTTTTCAAACCATTTCTTTTCCGGGCTGTCACTTTACCACCGCCGCCGGTGAACCGAGGCTTCCCATTCAGTCAACTCTCGCCGGCATCCCGATTGATGTCGAACTCAGCCTGAAAGTCATTCAAGCGGATTACATCCAGCAGCGCGTTGGCGAAATCCTTCCTGCAGCCCAAAGGGTCATCCGTGGCGTTCCCAAAAACGATACCTCTAGCCAATCCCAGTTTTACCAAAGTCCATCCATCTATAGGCAGAATCGCTTTCACCCCCAGGCAGTTGCAGAGATCGGCACGCCCGGATTCATACGGGATGCGCGCGTGTTGCCCCTACGATTCAATCCCGTTCAGTACAACCCCCTCGCTGGGCAGGTGAGACTGTACCGGCGGCTTGTCGTACAGGTGCAGTTTCGCAAGTCTCCTGGGGCGCCACCGGCGGTAAGTCGGATGCCTCGCCCCGAATCTGAAGCGTATGAGCAGATCTTCAGGGCATCGCTCATCAATCCCTACAGCGCAAAACAGTGGCGTGCGCCGATGGCTACGCTTCCGTTCGCCCCGCCGCAACTCTCCTCGAATTCTCCCCGTTATAAAATCATCGTCGATGACGATGCCATGTATCACCTCACCTACAGCAGCTTGCGGGAGGCCGGCATCCCGGTTGCAACGATTCAACCCACCACGCTGAAGCTGTCAAACAGAGGCAAAGCGATACCGATCTTCGTTCGCGGGGAGTCCGATGGGCGATTCGATCTGAACGATGAGATCAGCTTCTACGGCGAACGGAATAAGGGGGACGAGAGCTATTTCGATCCATTTTCTGACGACAATGTGTATTGGCTGTCTTGGGGAAATGGGCAGGGACTTCGCATGGCAAAGCGCGTCGTCTCATCAGATATAGGAGGAGACTTGGGCACACCCCGCCTTCACCGACGGTTCCAAAGTCGTGCCCATTTCGAGGAAGATCGCCTTTTCATCCGGCTGGCGCTCGTGAACGAAAATAGCGGCGCGCAGTTCCAATCGTTTCGAGGCGGCGTGTTTCAGCGCGTCGGGAATGTCCTATCGCTGCCTCCACTGCCGACTGATAGCTGGTATTGGCAGACGATCTCTGCGCCAGGTGTGCGGGAATTCACATTTGATTTACCCAATGTCGCTGAGACTTCCCTCCCCATCGCGGTGCGCGTGATGTTCCGTGGTCAAACAGATAATCCCGCCGATCCAGATCACCACACCCAGATCTGGCTCAATGGGCAGATCTTGCTGGAGGATGCGCAGTGGGATGGCCAGAGCGAGCATCTTTTCGACAGTGATGAAATCTCACAGTTTTTTCTGAAGAACGGTAAAAATACGATCAGCATTATCACGCCCGCCGATACTGAGGCTGGGGTACTCGATCAGATTTTGCTGAACTGGATTGAGCTCGACTACTGGCGAGATTTTACAGCGGAAGCGGATGTGCTGCCTTTCTCCATCCCGGATACCCCCAATCGTCCACATTTTCGTGTCGTGCTGGGAAACTTTTCGCAGCCGGACATTGAGATTTACGCGGTCGATGGAACACGGTACACAGGATTTAGCGCTTTACCCGACGAGCGCAATCCGGGAACTTACCGGGTCCGTTTCCAATCGACTCAGCAGCGCGTGGCGAGCGATGCAATTCGTGCCCCGACCGTTCAGTATATCGCTCTGGCTCGCGATCAATTCCGCGAACCGAAGGCAATTGTTGAAGACACGCCATCCGATCTGCGAGACCGCAGCAACGGTGCGGATTATCTCATCATCACGCACGAAAGCCTTATGCCCGGCGTTACCGATCTCGCTGACTGGCGGCGTCAGCAGGGATTGCGGGTCAAAGTGATCGACGTTCAAGACATCTACGATGAGTTTCGTCACGGCGTCTTCAACCCGCATGCGATTCGCGATTTCCTGGCTTACGCCTATGAGAATTGGGGGCCACCTGCGCCAAGCTACGTTGTCCTAGTCGGCGATGCGAGGCTGGACTACCGGAGTGGCAAGAACTTTGTGCCATCCATACTGATTCAGACGCCCAAATACGGCGCGGCTGCGAGCGATAACCAGTTTGTCACCTTTCGCGGCAACGATGCTTTTCCGGACATGCTGATCGGACGGCTGCCGGTATCGAATCTGATTGATCTGGGCACGATGGTCGATCGGATTATCGCGTATGAAAAGACGCCGGAGATCGGACCGTGGCGTAAACAGTTGGTGATGTTAGGCGGTGTTGGAAAGGTGTTCAGTCGTCAGAACGATAGCTTGATAATAAACAAAGTGCGTCCGGAGTTTGAGCCAATTCGGATCTACGCCGATGATCCAAACGCGCCGATCTACGGTGGCGCCCGGGAGGTCATCGACAGTTTTAATCGCGGGGCAGCGATTGTCAATTTCATTGGGCACGGTGGCGGAAGTATTTGGGCGGATAACCGCATGATGGGATTGGAAGACGTGCCGTTATTGGAAAATGGTGGGCGTCTACCGTTTGTAATCAGTATGACCTGCTTCACGGGCTATTTCGATAACCCACGTGGTAATTCCCTGGGGGAGGAGTTGGTTCGTGCAAAGGAAGGCGGGGCAATCGCTTTTCTGGGCAATACCGGGCTCGGTTGGCTGTTTGGGGATTTTTTCTTCGATCAGGAGATTTTCAATTCGATCTTCAAAGATGATGCGCGTATCCTTGGTGAGATCGTCACCGATGCCAAGATCCGTTTCCTCACCAAAAATCCGGGCTATATCGATTTGGCGGAGATGTTTACCCTATTCGGCGATCCGGCAGTCGAGTTAGCATTGCCTGCCGCACAAGTTAAGTTGACTGTCACGCCTTCAGTCGATGCGAATCAGCCTCTATCGATCTCAGGAAGTATGACAGACCGCGGATTTACGGGAAGGGCAGAGATAACGGTATTCGACTCATCTCAATTGCATAATGAAAGCGGTCTAGCCTCAGGCAATCGCACAGAGAAGCCGCTACATCGGGACACTGTAAATGTCGTTAATGGCAGGTTCACGACTCAGGTCGTCCTGCCACAATCGGTGCAATCCGGCATTGGCAGTGTGGTTGTTTACGCCTGGAATGATGGTCAGGATGCCGTTGGCCACACAACTTTTAGTGTCTCCCAACCGCTGATTAATAATGTGCGTACTTCGCCGGAATCTGTTCCACCGGATCAGCCCGTTCACCTGTTTGCGGACGTTGCGGGAACAAGCCGGCCCCGGTCTGTGACCCTATTCTGGTCACTAAATCAAGCAGAATGGAACGAAATCCCGATGGTGCTGCAAACCGGCGTCCGTTATCGCACGCAACAACCGCTGCCCCCCCAACCGACGGGGACGTTTGTCAATTACCGAATTGAGACGGTGGACCAAAATGGACATACAACGGAAATCCCCATCCGTTTTTATCACGTGGCAACCCGCCCAGATCTCACGGTCACTGCGGAAGCGATTGAGTGGGCGATGGAGCCGCCGCTACTTCTCTCTGCGATGATAAAAAACATCGGGGGACTTCCGGCGCACGGGGTCCGTGTTCGTTTCATTGACGGGAATTCCGAAAGCGGCAAACAGATCGGCGCCGATCAGGTTATTGAACAGCTTTCGTCCAATGAAACCGGACTTGCTCGCGTCCCCTGGCAAGCGGAACACGGCGTCCATCAAGTGACCGTCATCGTCGATCCGCCATCGAGGTCCTCAGCCCAAGGCACAATCATTGAACAGGATGAGTCGAACAACCTTGCGACAAAGGAATTTATCGGCAACCGTTTTCTGATTACTCCTGACAAGATGAATACGCCCATTCAGAGCGTAGATGGCAATCTGCATATTTCGCTGGCACCGAGTGCTTTTCAGGACAATGTCGTGTTGATCGTAGATCAGAAAACGGATATCCCCATCGTCGATCAACCAGACCTACGCTACGTATCCACTGCATCGATTTACCAACTGGATGTCATCGGCGCTTCGACTCCCAATATTACGGCAACGCTTACCTTCAACATCGACTCGGCACCGAGTGCAAAAATCTATTGGCGTGATGAAGAAACCCGAAAATGGATTGCAGTCGGGCCAGCCGAAATGCCCCTCGCTGTTCCCTTGCCGGGGCATTATGCCCCAATGATTAGCAGCGATTTCGCTCCGCCAGAACTCAGTTTGACCGTTGAACATCAAGGCTTTATTGATGGCGATTACGTGTCTGACACACCGTTAATTTCCGCGATACTTACCGATGCGAACGGCGTGGATGTCCGTCCAGAGCACGTCATCCTGATGAAAAATGGGGAAGTCATCCCCGCAACCGAATATGCGATTGCCGTTTCCCCAACCAACTCCAATCTCGTGTTTCTGTCCTATACCCCCAACTTGCGTGCGGGACCGCATCAAATACGGTTGCAAGCCCAGGATGCGAACGGGAATGCCGCGCAAACTGAGATACAATTCCGGGTTGCAGGGGAGTTTGAGATCGAAAAGGCTGCGAACTATCCCAACCCCTTTGTCCCCGGCACGAAGAGCCGCGAAGGAACGGATTTCGCTTACCTGCTCACCTCTGATGCGGAAACGGTGACTTTCAAAGTCTACACAATCACCGGACGTTTGGTCGTATCGATCGAGGATACCCTTGACGGTTTCGCGGGGTACAATGAATTCCATTGGGAGGGCCTGGACGCTGAGGGTGAGGAGTTGTCGAACGGCGTATATCTTTACAAAATCGTCGCCGAGAAGGAGGGAGAAACCGCAGAGCGGACGGGAAAGCTGGCCGTTGTACGATAGTTCGCACCGGCGTTTTTGCGTCTATCTCTTGATTTAGACAGCGCTTGATGCTAAACTATGGGCACCGGTGTAATGATCAGAAAACGTCGATTCCACCGTATAAAATCTCAGAAGCGAATTTAGCGAGATGAGGTCTTCAGTGATTGGGACCTGTCCAGAGAGAGGACACGAATATGCTTGCCAGAGTTTTGAGCAGTGCAGTGATAGGGATTGATGCCTATACCGTCAAGGTGGAGATCGACATCTCTGACGGGCTACCTGCCTTTAGTACCGTTGGCTTGCCTGATAGCGCCGTCAAAGAGAGCAAAGATCGGGTTACCGCTGCCATTAAGAATTCTGGGTTCTACTTCCCGACCAGCCGAATCACAGCCAATCTCGCGCCTGCCGATATCCGAAAAGAGGGTTCGGCATTTGATCTCCCCATCGCAATCGGCGTCATGGCAGCGACTGGACAGATTCGCATGGACTGTTTCGAGCAGATGGTGGTCTTAGGTGAATTGGCTCTCGATGGGAGTGTGCGTTCCGTCCACGGCTGCCTGCCGATTGCTATTGCTGCGAAAGAGAATCAGCTCAGCGGGGTAATCCTACCGAAAGCCAATGCGAAGGAAGCCGCAGTAATCGATGGCCTGGAGATTTATCCGGTGGAATCGCTGCGTGAGGCAGTCGATTTCTTGAATGGTGAAGGCGCCATTTCCCCCTTCCAGTATGACATGCAGGAAGCGTTTGGTCGGCATTTAGAGTATTCCGTCGATTTCGTTGATGTCAAGGGGCAGGAGCATGCCAAACGGGCGATCGAAGTCGCCGCCGCCGGTGGGCATAATCTAATCATGATCGGGCCTCCCGGCTCTGGCAAAACGATGATTGCCAAGCGAATTCCGACCATCCTCCCCGATATGACCCTTGATGAGTCGCTGGAAACGACAAAGGTCCACAGTATTATGGGGCTGCTGGCGAATGATATCCCGTTAATTGTGACCCGCCCTTACCGCTCTCCTCACCATACGATCTCTGACGCCGGACTCATCGGTGGTGGAAAGTTTCCACGTCCGGGCGAAGTGAGTCTTGCTCACAATGGTGTTCTCTTTCTGGACGAACTTCCCGAATTCCGTAAGAATGTGCTCGAAGTCATGCGTCAGCCACTCGAAGATGGGCAAGTCACCATCTCCCGCGCAGCGGCATCTTACACTTACCCTGCCAATCTGATGCTCGTTGCGGCGATGAATTCCTGTCCGTGTGGATTTTTCGGCGACTCCACCCGTGAATGTCGATGTTCGCCACCACAGATCCAAAATTATATTTCTCGCATCTCAGGACCACTGTTGGATCGAATCGATATTCAGGTGGAAGTTCCGGCTGTTCAGTACAAAGACTTGGCAAGCAATCTAACCGGTGAGCCGTCGGCACGCATCCGCGAGCGGGTACAAAATGCTCGACATATCCAACAGCGACGGTTTGAGCGGACGAAAATCTACTGTAATGCCAATATGGAACCCCGTCAGTTGCGCGGGTTCTGTCACATACAAGATGCTGCACAAGAACTCCTGCGAGTCGCCATTACGCAGCTTGGACTCAGTGCGCGTGCGTATGATCGAATCTTGAAAGTGTCGCGAACGATCGCAGACCTCGCGGAAAGCCCAACCATTGAGGCAGAGCATGTTTCCGAAGCCATTCAATACAGGAGTTTGGATCGAAACTTCTGGAACTGATGCGTCCTTATTTCGCCTGAGAGTTTGCGACCTATTGATGAGATTATCGCCAATGACGCTTGACAACGGTGAAAAGGGGATGCTATCCTTATGCCGCTGAATTCAAAGACCGCAGAAATTAGGTGATTACATTGAGTACGAAGGTTATTATTGCGATGAGCGGTGGCGTTGATAGTTCCGTCACGGCGGCGTTGATGGTCGAAGCCGGCTACGACGTGGTTGCAATCACAATGCGGCTCGGTATGCACGACACGATGGAGATTGAGTCCGACAAGCCGAACTGCTGTTCGCTTGAAGGCGTCGAAGATGCGCGGCGGGTTGCCATGCAGTTGGGCGTACCATTCTATGCTGTCAATTACGAAGATCAGTTCCGCAAGAGCATCGTCGATTACTTTACCGATGAGTACGTTGCCGGACGGACTCCGAGTCCATGCGTGATCTGTAATCAGGACTTGAAGTTTGGGAAGCTGCTCGATCTGGCGATGCAGTTGGAAGCGGACTATGTTGCCACGGGTCATTACGCTCGGATCGAACAAGACCCAGAAACCGGACGCTATCTCTTGCGCAAAGGCATTGATTCTCGAAAAGATCAGTCCTATTTCCTGTTTTCATTAACGCAGGATCAGTTGAGTCGGGCGCTCATGCCGCTGGGGGGGTATACAAAAGATCGGGTGAGAGAAATTGCGCGAAAGTATAAGCTGCGAACGTCGGAAAAGCCGGAGAGCCAGGAGCTATGCTTTATCGCAGATGATAACTACAAGCGGTTTCTGAAGGATCGCATCCCTGAAAAGATTCAAGGCGGGGAGATCATCAGTCAAGCGGGCGATGTTCTTGGTAA
The DNA here is from genome assembly GCA_027296925.1 of Candidatus Poribacteria bacterium. GTDB lineage: Bacteria > Poribacteria > WGA-4E > WGA-4E > PCPOR2b > JAPUIP01. The sequence continues at coordinate 16,787 of JAPUIP010000202.1, forward strand.
GCATCAAGGCATCCCGTTTTACACGGTTGGGCAGCGCAAAGGATTGGGTATTGCCGCCGGCGTGCCGCTGTATGTCACCGAGTTGAAGACTCACAACAATACCATCGTCGTGGGAAAGCATGAAGACCTCCTGAAGGACACGATGCGGATCGAGCAGGTGAATCTGATCCCGATGGACAATCTGACCGCACCGATCCGGGCGCACGTCAAGATTCGCTACAGGGATGCCGGGGCTTCAGCAACGATTACGCCATTGAGCGAGACGGAGGCTGAAGTTCAGTTCGATGAACCGCGTCGAGCGGTGACACCGGGTCAGGCTGCGGTGTTCTATGACGGGGATGTGGTGATCGGTGGCGGATGGATTCAGGGAGCATCTGAAAGATGATTTGCTAATCTGTCCGTGAAGTCCATTTAGAAATTTACGGAGATCAAAACGCATGGCAAACGTGCCGAGTTGGATTTGCTGCGTTGGTTCATGATCCAATACTTTCGCATGCAATTATGTTACCGCACCACCACGACCGCGCGGTTGGCCAGTTTCACAACCGTCTCGGTTGTCCCCTGGAAAATCATCTGATACAATCTGCCGTGGCGGCTCGCACTTAGAGCAATTAAGTCACAATCCTGCGCTGCCGCGGTTTCCAAGATGTTCGTCACCGTAAACCCAAATGCCATCATAAATTCAGTATTGACCTTGTAAAACTGCAGATAGTCCCGCATCTGCTGCGTAATTCGGGCGGCCTCAAGTTGGGTTTCGGCAAGCGCGAGTCCGAGCAAACTTGCCTCTGTCCGTTCTCCTAGCTCTGCTGATAATTCAAGGACATGGCTGGAATAACTGTCGCCCTGATGAACCGTTAGGATCTTGCGCAAAAGTGTGCATTGCTCATGCACAACAACTGTCGGCTTCGTGATGTTGAGCAGCACATCATCAATCTGATCATAGATCAGTTTGAGCCCATCTGTTTTAATCGATTCGGGGATACCGATCACGACCAAATCCGCTGACTGCGCTTTTTGACATATCATGTCTGTGGGTTTGCCTATGACTGCTTCTACATGACAATCCAAAAAATCATATAAATCGCACTCCGCCCTCGTCTGTTCCAACACCCGCTTAGCCATATCCTCTGGCCCCGTCCCTTTATTATCATAAAAAAAGACACAAGAAAGATGGGCGTCTAACAAAACGGCCAATTGACCGGCATAATCAAACGCATTTTTTTCATGCGGTTGATCGCCTATAGCAATGAGGATATTTTTAATCATATTTCTTTCTCCTATCGATTTTTCGACTTGAACTGACCTTGCTGGCAAATTTGGAATTCCAACCCAGAAACTACAGAACCAGGGAACACTGATGAGACAGATTCTCGGGGATTTACAGAAAATCCGTAATAAGCGGGAAGATGGTTTACACGGACCCTTTTCACCGTTTGCCACCACATGTCATGCGGGTGTAAACTATCATGTTGACCAATACAGATTTACAGAAGATCCGTAACAAGCCACGATATCTACTCGTCTTCCATCAAGTCGTCCGGGTCAACCCGATGCGGCCACGCCGCCGAAGTCCCCCTTTGGCATCGATGCTTATCATACCAGATCTATTGACCGTAGTCAAGAATTTGACGAATCGGGAGCTCTCGTACAGCCTCCTGCCATGGGGTTCTACGCCGCATGAGCCAGAGAACGTTCATTCCTCACCACGGCAGTCACACCGTGATAGCCGCTTTCGTTCGATTTCAGGCATTACAAATTCATCATAACAGTTGGGACAGATGCTGTGGCTGAACTGCACCCTTGAATGTTCGGCGATGTAAATTTCAATTTGCTCCCAGTAGTCTCGATCTCGACGAATTTTTTGCAGTAAGAACAAATCGGCACAAGTCCCTCAAGCTGTTTCACTTGTGAGAGTGCATCCTCAAGGTCTTTCACGCGAGCCGCCAAATCGGACTGCAACTGCATAACCTGGCGCCTTTGCCTGTAGAGGTCGCAAAAGACTTTGACCTGACTCTTCAGGATATAAGTATCAATGGGTTTGAATAGATAGTCCACCGCTCCAGTCTCGTAACCTTTGAAGACATATTTTGGTGCCATGCTGGTCGCCGTGACAAAGATGATTGGAATGTGTTTGGTTTTCTCGAAACCCCGCATCAATTCAGCGGTTTCAAAGCCGTCCATCTCTGGCATCTGGACATCGAGCACGACAACGGCAAAGTCATATTTGAGAACCAGCGCCAATGCCTCATTGCCGGAGGGGACCTCGAAAACATCAAAACCGGGGTCGTCTAAAACACTTGCCAAAGCCATCAAGTTTTCCGGTCTGTCATCCACAATGAGAATCTTAATCTGTTCGGCGGCTGACATCATTTCCTCCTCTGCTCCTACCTTTGAAAACTTTAGTCTAGTGGTCTGCGTGGCAGAAATAACGCTTTAGTAGCGGAAGTGACGCATATTGTACGCCGATGGACTGGGTAAGTAAGTTCCAATTAGTTCTTTCGACTTTCTCTTGGACTCGCTACAAACGGGCTGGCAGCCTGCTTTCCGAGAAAATGGAACTTATTTTTTGGAACTTACTTACGTCTACATGACGGAACAAAATGCTATGGGCGAATCACCGTGCCGTCGGCACGTCTGACGTTGCCCCAACTCCAGTTCGCGCGAGCAGGCTCCTTGATCGGATACTTCGCTGCCAGCTTCTCGTCTATATCGACGCCGAGCCCGGGTTTGCCGTTCGGCCACATATAGCCATTGCGTACTTCCGGCGTACCCGGAAACATCTCCGCCAACAGATCGCTCTGATAAGGTCCCGCTTCCTGGATGCCGAAATTCCAGACGTTTATGTCCAACATGAGGTTGGCGGCGTGGCCGACCGGTGAGACATCCGTCGGGCCGTGCCAGGCGGTTCGGACGTTAAAGGCCTCGCATAGCGCCGAGAGCTTGCGCGCCGGCGTCAGACCACCAATCTGAGAGATATGGACGCGCATGAAGTCCAGCAAGCGGTCCTTGACCATCGGAATCATCTCCAGCGGATTGTTGTATAATTCGCCCATGGCCATCGGCGTGCTCGTTTGCTCGCGCACCATCCGAAAGTAGTCATTGTCCTCCGGTGCGAAAAGATCTTCCAGGAAAAATAGCTTGAACTTCTCAAGGTCTTTTGCCAGCCCAAGTCCGAGTATAGGCGGTAGACGCTCGTGGATATCGTAGAGGACATCCACATCCCAGCCAAACGTGGAACGGAAATACTCGAAGGTGTGTACAATCGAGCGAACCCATCTCTCCGGATCGAAAATACTACCGCGAGATTCGGAGACTTTGTTTGTGATGACGGGCCACCCTTTATCCGAGGCATCTTCTGAAAAGAAACGGTCTGCTCCGTTCAGCTTGAAGCAGCGGAAGCCCTGTTCGATAAGCCCTCGGACGTTTTCTTCGTACTCTTTGAGGTCACGTCCTCCGGGGACAACGTAGACGGCGGCGGCTTCCCGGGATTTCCCGCCGAACAGATCGTAAACGGGCATGCCCGCGACTTTGCCCTTGATATCCCATAGCGCCTGATCCACACCGCTGATGGCGTTGTTGAGGACAGGGCCGTTTCGCCAGTATGGCGACACGTTGCATGACTGCCAGATGTCTTCGATCTCGGCGGGGTCTTTACCGATGAGAAATGGACGGAGATAGTCGTTGACAGCGGTGTGGACAACCGTCGCGCGCTGGGTAAATGTGGCACAGCCGAGTCCGTACAGCTCGGGCTCGTCCGTCTCAATTTTTACAATAATGAGGTTCGCAGTTGGTTGCGTAACGATGGTTCGGACATCTCGAATTTTAAGATTGCTCATGGGTTCCTCTCTTATCTTGATTCAGGGTGGACTTCGCAAATTGGCCGCAAGGGTATGCCCTCAACCCCTGGACATACGCTCAAGGCCGAGAAGTTGGCGGCAGAGCGGAGAGCGGTTTCGCACGTGTTGGGCAAACGCCCGGCTCGGTACGCACGGGCTGTGCTGTTTCATCCCAAAGTGCGTGTAGTTGTAAAGAAGCATCTGACGGGGCTTTGTGTCGACGTTGTCCATGGCTGTATGCCAGATGTATCCATTCCAGAGGACAGCGGCACCTGCTTTCCCCGCTAACTTAACGTGGTTCGGCATGTCGTTGAGATTGTCGTATTGGGGCACTGTCTCCACATCAAGTTTATGGCTTCCTGGCACAACGCTAAAGGGCCCTGTTTCCTCATCAACATCCTCGACGAAGAAGAAAATCTTGATCTTGAAGAAGGGGGTTTCACATGCGCGCATCTGTTCCCATGCCGTTTTATCCGCCTCAGTCCACTCCTCTGAGGGATAAGACCAAGTTGTTGCATCTCTGTGCCACCGGGTATGCGTTTTTGTGCCGGCGGGCTTGACGTGGAGAGCATTGTCGATCATCATGATGTCGGGGCCCAGAAAGGCTTCGGCGATGGATATGGTCCTGGGGTGTTCAAGCAGGTCGAGGAAAACATCCCCGTGCGTGACAACCGGGTAGACCACGTGGGCTGTGGGCCCGAGTCCATACGGTTTAAAGTCCGGGGATTTGGCGATTGCCTGTCGCCATTCCTCTTGCGTTTTGTCCTTAACATGGTGAAACGCTTCCTGGACTCGTGCAAGCTCATCATCGGAAAGGGCATCTTCGACAACCAAGTAGCCCTGGGTATCGAAGAACATACGCTGTTCATCGGTCAACTCAACAGACGCTTTGCTTGTGGACATACTCATCAAAAACCTCCTGAAAAGATGTGATTCCAAAATCGTCGCCGTTTGAGGGGAGTAACCAATGGTCTATTATCTCATATTTGTGTCCTTTGTTCAATGCTACAGTTTATCAATCTGTAGCATCAACTTTGAACTCGACATCGAGTCAGTCGTGTGATCGTATAGGGCGTACACACGAACATCTGTGTTTCCGGCCGTCCGTTTGGCCTGAGACAGATGGTCTACCTCGGTAAAAACGTCGTGCTGTGCCGCGATCTGACGGATTCTCTGTTTCAGCCCACATCACCGGGTTTTAGCCATTTTCGCGGAACTGACCTGATAGTCGAGCACATTGAGAAACACTTGTGTCCAACTATCACATCCACAGCATTTACAAAAGCGCCCGCGTTTCGCTTCAGGGATGACACCGCCGCTTAACAGGCGTCGGAATGCTTTGCGCGACGCGGAGTTTATCCCGACTTATCGGGGCGTCGAAAAACCGCGTAAAATCTGTATTTGCCTCTTAAGTTGATGCGTATGCGCTCGTCTTTTTCCTGCCTTTATAACGATTGATTCCACGTCGGTCCAAGACATTCACTTCTTCTGGGAGACCAGCCATTCTTCGTACTCTTTTCTGCCTTCGTTGTTGAATGGATAGTATTTCCTCAGATCCCCGCCTTCCCGCAGCTTCATGCGCACAAAGACCTCGTGCTCTTCGCGCTCGCCGGCGATGTCGAGAATCCGCGGCACCAGCCGGGGCGGTACTACGATCGCCCCGCCGTCGTCCGCCATGATAATGTCGCCGGGATTGACCAGGACCTTGCCGCAGCCGATGGGGAGGTTGAAGTCGGCTGGAAAGAGGTTCATGTGGCCCGCCCCGCCGGTGGTCACCGCGGTGGACCACACCGGGACCTTCAGTTCTTGGAAAATCGGCACAGAATCCCGAATGCCGGCGTCTATGACGACTCCGGCCCCACCCTGAGCCTGAAAATAGGTCATCAACATCTCTCCGAAGCAGCCGGTGGCGAGATCGCCCCTGCCGTCCACCACGATCACGTCGCCAGACTGCACGTGGAACATGACCTCCCACAGGGCCGAGGTCTTCTCTCCGGCTTCCTCGCTTTCGGGTCCTGATTCATCGGAGGAGGCACCCGGTATCCGGTAGCCCCTCATCTGGTCTTCGCGTTGCGGCACGAACCGGAGCGTCAGCGCCGGTCCGACAATCTTGCTCCCGGGCACGCGGGCGATCGGGCCCTCCATGAAGGTCCGGCGCACCCCCAGCGACTCCATGGTGGAGGTCACAGCGTCGGTGCCCAACTTGTACAGCGCCTCGATTACCTCGGGCGCGGGACGTTTGATGGTAGACATATTTTTTACTCCTATCCGTTTGGGCAATCATCAAAAGGGGTGGGCGCGTCTTCGCGCAGCAATCCTTCAGCCTTTAGCTCGGTCCAAAGATCCGCAGGGATATGGTGTTCGAACATTTCCATATTCGATTGAATGTGCTCGGGCTTGAGGGCGCCAGGAATGACTGCGGCCACGATTGGATGCCCCAGCGGGAACTGTAATGCGGCGGCCCGGAGTGGCACATCATATCGATCACAGATGGCTTCAATCCGCCGCGTTTTTTCCCATATCTCGGCAGGCGCCGGGGCATAGGCGTAAAGTGCATTCTCCGTTGGGCCTGTCGCCAGAATTCCTGAGGCAAATACCGCGCCAATCACCACACCCACGCCGTGCTCAGCGCATTGTGGAAATTCGACGTCCAAAACATCCTGATCTAACAACGTATACGGCATCGCAACGATAAAAAAATCAAGGTCCACCATATCCAAAAAGCGCGGGATGGTGCCCAATTGATTTACGCCAGCCCCTACCCCTTTTATTTGTCCGCTTGAGCGAAGTTCATCAAGCGCACGCCAACCACTGGTGCACAGCTGCGTCATATAAGCGGTGATCCGCGCATCGCTCCCGTGAAATAGGTGGTCCAGATCGTGGATGAGAAGGAGATCGACGGAATTCAAACCCAGCCGCTGAAGGCTGTCTTCATAGGATCGCATGATTCCATCGTAACTATAGTCAAATACAACATCGAAAGGCAGCCCCCCCGCCCACAGTCCCTTGTCGAAATTATCGAGGTCGCGCGTCGCCCGCAGCACACGCCCGACTTTGGTAGAAAGCACAAATTCCTTGCGTGGCTGTTCGCGGAGAAACTGTCCGAAACGATGTTCACTTTTCCCGTATCCGTAGAACGGTGCCGTATCGAAGTAGCGCACGCCGACATCCCATGCGGCTTGAAGCGTCATTTGTGCCTGCGTTTCACTAATCCTTTCGAAGAGATCGCCCAGTGGTGCCCCGCCGAAACTCAATTTGGTTAAGGCAACCTCCGTACGTCCTAAGTTGCTTTTCGCTATGTTACCCATTGACGTCCCTCCAAACTCAACTGTGACTCGTTATTGGTAAAATGATGCTCAATCTCATTCAGGAAACGCTTGCTTCCTCTGAGCTACTCATCTGCTGTTCAGACTGCCATCCCGGCTGGTCATGAACTGGGTATCGGTTATCGAGGCGTACTCGTATGAGGGATGCGCCGTGATCGGCAACCCCTTGTCGATTTCACGCCCCGCATGAACCGTCCGGAAAACCCTACGAAGATATGCGGCGCCCGACAGTAGGGCCGAATCTGGTTGAGACATAAACTGCGGCGATCTGCTATGTCGATTCTTTCTGCGGATACTTGGCCTGTTCGATGCAGCCGAGTGCCTGCCAAGTCCACCCCTTGTCACAGCAAGCCAACGCAAACTGCGGGTTGGATTCTCGGCCTCCTCCGGGCCCTATCCCACCCTGATTCGCAGCCAGCGGATGTTGTGAATACAGTCCTCCCGGCACCAGAAAGCCGCCAGGATATCGCCGTCGGGCAGGCGAAGCAGGTTCGGAAAGCCGAAATGCAGCGCCGCCAGCTCGGTTGCCGAGTCCCGCTCGCCCAACATCCTTGACTCGGAGCCCTGCCACATGGGCGCTTCATCCAGGTTCACCCATTCGTCCCCTTGAATCTGAGCCAGAACCGCCCAGAGACCAGGCACGTCGGTCCTGCGGGTGAGACACAGCACCCGGTCGTCGTCCAGACTCAACAACTTGGTCGTCTCCCCCGCAATGTCAGTCGAACCCCGTAGGGTGAATTTCCTACCGTCGGGGGAGATCGCATAGGGGACGCGCATCAGGGTTTTGCCAACCACCGAGTTGAAGGGCCACGCCACCGAGAGGAGGCGCCCGTCGGCCAGTTCGATGAGACTGACTTCGTGATAGATCACCTCCCCCGCCGGATCTTCAAAGACTTCGAGATACTCGGTCCAAGTTCTGCCTTTATCGCCCGACACCAGCGCCATCGTCTTGAGGCCGTGGGGCGCTTCCCCTTCCCAGGTTCTCAGCAGCCCTGTCGGCAGTAGCAAGCGGCCGTCGCCGACTTCGACGATGGCATGGCAGACTTCGTACGGCTGATCTGCAAGCGGTGGCTCGATCTCCTCCGGTCCACTCCAGCTCACTCCGTCAGCGCTTCTTAAAATAAACCAGTCCCCCGGTTCCACACCGTAGGTGTCGGGATTCCACCCGCCCGTTTCGGGGTGTCGGCAATAGCTACGACGGCCGGCGCCAACCAGCGTTCCGTCAGACAACCGACTGATGCGAACGGTGTATCTGGCAGGCTCTTCGACGGTGTCTTCAAAGAACCGCACCGGCTCACTCCAGGATTCACCACCGTCCGTCGAGCGCGAAAGGTAGGTGCGGTAGTCGACCGCGCCTATGGCCTCGGCGAGGTCGTAGGCGGCCACAAGATCCCCGTTGTCTAGCAGCGCCAATGTCGGATGCCAGGCGTGAATCGACTTCAAGAAAGGTTTGGGGTTGCGATAGATAAGTCCGGTTGCGATCAGTTCGATCATACTTCTGTCTCCTCCTGGGCGAATCCGACACTTCTGAACGCCCGTCGGCTTGAGTCTATTAATCAATACAGCGATGTTAGCTTGAGTTCGACGCGATGTGCGCGTCTTTGCCGCTTTCAGCGGAGTGGTAGATTCCCTCTAGATTTCTGTTGATAACATGCGGTTGTGGGTTTGAAATTTCCTTATATGCCACGATGATCTCCTTTGGTGTCCACCTTGGAATGTATTGGTGAGCCATTTTACCCATTCTTCACTTTGGGGTCAACAAAAATCTTTGGGAGTTCTTTTCTGGTTGTTTGGCAAGCTTTCTGTCCACGGATCGTTGCGAACAGCGGTGTATCATTCCATCTGATTTGCAACGGTCTCGCTAACACGCTGACGCGAGTTCGACTACGGAGGCCCTTTCTGACCGCGCTCGCAATTGTCTTCTGGCCTCTGGAAGTGTCATATTTTGGATGTTAAAATATAGGCTGTCATTCTTCACTATAATACCGTTTTGAGTTTCAGATGAGCCCATTCTCAAATCCCCCTCAATCCCCCTTTGGAAAAGGGGGAAACTCTGTCCCCCTTTCGTAAAGGCGGTCGGGGGGATTTTATCGGCGGTTCTGTGGTTTTTTGTTACTGACGAAATGGCCGCAGTGAAAACTACAAATGGTATAACAAAGTAGCAACATTACCATAAAGCACAAAAAAGGCGATGTTCCCTCCGTTTGGAAGGAACATCGCCTTTTTTGATGATGGAGGAAGTCAGTCAGGGCAATTGTTACGTTATGGTCGGCTGTTCACTGCCTCGCTCCCTTACTCCCCAGTTCCCTCTGCTGCGAGTTTACGATAGATGGTTCGCGACGGGCGCATCTGAAACTTGGGGGAGGGCCTCAAAAAGCCACCCATCCGACGCCAACAATGATAAATGGGGGAACAAAGCCCCATCCGTCCAAGCTATAGCGGGAAGTGCACCCGTAACGTAAAAACGTGAGTGAACCAATGAACTCACGCATTGACCAGCTTGCGTTCGCATCATCGTCGCCCAAGAAGAGTCAACGCGAAAACACGGTTTGATTCATCTTCCAACCAAATCGAAATGAGAGGAGAATCAAGATGTGAGTCAAACGGCGGTTCAATCAGGGATTGTGCTGACCCATAACTATCCCAGATTTAAGGTTGGGCTTGAATCAAGTAGGCGCGTTGGCTTCAGCTTTGACCGTCAGAGCCCAGATTCCCAACGCGCCTAAGAGGGCGAGATTCGGAAAGAGGAGTGGTGCAAACACGGGTGCTCCGTAGAGGAAGTTGTCCTTGATATTTGACGAAACACCATGCAAGTTGGCAACGAAATGGAAGTAGAATCCGACACCGCCAACGAGGCCGTTGAAAACCAGAACCGTCAAACACTGCCTCATGAATGGCGGTTCGCCGGTCTGCAAAACCGCTGAGATCAGAAATCCGATGGCGATTGCGCTGGTGAAAATCGGAATCCACTCACGCGCATCAAAGAAACCGTTCTGCGCGTGGTCACAGAGGCTGAGCACGAAGTTTCCGGCGAAACCGCCAAGCGTCATGAACACCACCCATTTTCCCCACTCCATCGATTCGACGGGCACGGTACGGTTCATGACCAGTAGAAGTCCGAGCCCTGTAAAAGCGAGGGGCGCAACGAATGGAGCGGTATAAACGAGATTCTTGATCGTCATATCGGAAAAAAATTGGCTTTCAAGATGGAACAACAGCCCAACGATGCCGACGAGGATCGCGCCCCATCCCACACATAATCCGACCAACCGTTTTATACCTTGCTGAAAATCATCATGTCGACGCAGCAGAATCAGGAGCAAGACGACAGGCGCAACGAGTGAAAAGATGAAGGGTACCCACTCCCCCCGATGCGCGAAGGCGTTGACCGAATGGGCGATGAAGACATCCAGCGCGAGAAACGCCAAATTCGCCAGAATAAAGATTTCGAGCAACAATGCTCGATTATGGGACCATCTAACGTTTCGCATGATTTTCCCTTAATTGAGCAGCGATCTCTTTCATTTCAGTCATTTTCAGCAACAGTTCATAATTCCCGTGCCACTGCACGAAATCGGCGCCACCCATGAATGCGCCGTGCTTGGCGGTTCGTCCGTAATAGTGCCACAAGTCGAAATAGAGGAACTCTATCAGCTCATCAAAAGCCTGCGGCGTTAATAGCCCCTCCTCACGCAGTGACGCCATCAACACTTTCGCGTCCTTGATCTTCGTGTTCGTTGCGCCCACGACAACTTCCGCTTCCTGATAGAACTTATCAACGTAGGGTTGGGTGTGGCACTTCAGACAGACCTCTTTCATCGCGTCTTGTCCCTGCTGATAGGTCGGGCGCACCTCGGAGACGGCGGCAAAGAGCCAATAGGAGAGGCGTTCTGTCGTGTCATGGGTTACCTTCAAACCTTCCAAACCGCTCATGTGGCAGGTTGCACACGTCGGCACAGACATATCGGCGGTTGAGAGTTTTTTCGGCTCGGCGCTGAGGTTCATATCCCGTTTCTGAGCATTGTAAATCACGCCGTGCTTCGATTCGTGATAGATCTCGATTTGGGAATGGTCGGGACCCATGTGACACTGGCCACACGTTTCCGGCTCCCGTGCCAGGGCGATTGATGCCGAATGCCGTGCGTGACAAGCCGTGCAAGTCCCAATCGAACCATCTTCGTTGGGCTTGCCGATGTCGTGACAGCCGAGACACCCGGTGTTGATTGCCCCCGGTCCTTCCAGAATCGCCAGTTGATTCGCCGCTCGGTCAACCGCCCCCCTGTGATAGGTTTCCGCGAAGGCGATCTGTTCTGGTGTAAAATCGCCCTTGCCGGTCACTGCCGCCCAAGCCGGTGCCCCGTGGCGACTCTTGATGAACTGATTGTATTCTGTTGCGTGACACTGACTGCAATTCTTCGCCGTCAGATGCTTGGCGATTGTAAATCCTCGATGTTCTTGGCTTTCTTGACCCTCTAAGGCGGTGTGGCAATCGAGACAATTAACCCATTTCGCAGCATGGCGGCTGCGCTGGAACTGATGCACCACAGCGGAAGTCTCCTTCCGATGACATTCCGCACATTTGCCGGTCGCCCGGACAAATTCAGCCCCTGGTTGAGCGGTCTCCTTTGCCGGGCGTTTGGCGTTGATGATGAAGGCGGCGACAATCAAAGCGGTTCCAATAAAGACGGAGATGAAGACTGATTTGAACAATATTAGACACTCCTGTTCCTTTGGTAAAAAGAATCGACACAATCACAGGTTATTATTCGACTCACCTGAGAGTCCTCTTTCCAACGCAAATGATAATGAGTATAAATCATTTTGGGTGACGTTGTCAATGACTCTATCTCGCCGATTTCTTCTTCGGGTTTTCGTCGTTGCTAGCCGATAAACACTAATCGTTTCACGGTTCTCTACAGCGATCTGTGCACCTGTTTATTCTGCCTACCATGGTCTTTCGACCCAAGTGCCTGTTGGTATTGATGAGGGTCTGAAACACGATAGTAGCGTCCACCAACTCCTCACCGGACAGGCGCCCGAACTTCCGCTAGAACCGTATCTCCTGAAGCGTTTCGATGCCACCGAAGCAGGCCAGGCTTAGTGGTCGTGTTGAACCGCACCTTCCAGATTTCCCTCAATGCAATTGCCTTCGAGCTTCACACGCTTTGCCTTCTTCCCGATAACGACGCCAAAACGTTGTGTCGGATCGCCCGCCTCCGGTACATTGCCAATTTCGTTTTCAATGAGCACGGTGTCGTTCGTCTCCCCATCGATATAGACCGTTCCGCCGCCTGTAATGCGTGATTATCGCCCCCGGCGATTGCGGCGTTTTCTATGCCAACAGTGATTTCTACGCCTCTTTTCATGATTATCCCCTCGTGTCCGGTTGTGAAATCATGGATTCAGTCTGAGATTGTAGTATATCCAATTCATTTAACAGCTTCAACCGAAAACAGCGTCTGACGTGCGAACAGCGGATCTGGGAATTTTCATTGATAGCTGTCGAGGGGGGTGATATAATGATGTACACCTAGTGGTATTAGACCGGGTCATGGCATGCGTAAAAATGGCAAATTGCTTGTGACATACAATTAGAGATGAGCCAAACGATTCAGATCATTGATGTAATAGTCAGGGGGATTGGCGTTTTGGCTTCGCGTCCGTATTTATGATGGAAACGCTGCAAAACCGAAGATCCGATTTTCAGTTCCACTGCCGTTGCTCATCTGCTTTTCGGTTGTACTTGACCCACTCGTTTACGTCGCCTTACACTTTATCGCCAAAAGGAAAAATCAGCCACTACTCAGAGAAATTGGCAAGCATTTTTTCCTCACACGTTTCAGTTATAGACTCATGCGTCATGGGGGACGGCTCGGGATTTCCGTTATTGATGGCGACAGTGGTGTCATTATTTATGGTGTCTAATCTCGGCTGTTTCCC
>JAPUIP010000203.1 GCA_027296925.1 Candidatus Poribacteria bacterium
ATCACCTTGTTCTTCTTTATCATTTTCCCCTGCTTCCGTACCCTCATTTTCGGATTCTCTGGCTTGCTGCATCTCCTCTTTCATGGTAACCCATTCCGCTTCAAACTGGCGAGCAACCTCCTCAAAGGTCGGCGTGGGTTCTTTCTCAATCAGTTGAAAGATGTAAACGCCTCGATCTGTATTCACGGTCCGGGTGACCTCACCGGGCTTCTTGAGCCGCTTTACCGAGTATTGCCAACGCGTATCCATTTCGTTGAGTCGCAGCCACTCACCTTGATTGACCTCAGAAAGCTCTGCCTCGTCGTATGCCACAGCTAATTCTGCCAGCGGTTTCGCCGCATTAATGTGCGCTTGAATCTCCGCCGCGGTATTCTTAATTGCGGTCCGGGTTTCATCGCTGGGTTGGATCGCGATGTCAATTCGGCGGATCTGGATTTCTCGCTCACCGTAAACCTCAAGCACGCGTTCAACTTTCAGAATATGAAATGCAAATTCCGTCCGCAAAATCGGGGTAATCTCCCCCGCTTGACGTTGAAAGGCCGCCTCTTCCAGGATTGCATCCAACCGGAGTTCGCCTTCCGCATCGCGTTCTCCGCGTACCAGAAACCCCATGTCGCCGCCCTGATAGCGCGTGTCCTGATGGTCTGAGTCATTCTCGGCGATCTGTGCAAAATCCGCATCCTCCGCTTGCAGTTGGTTGTAGATGTCCTCCGCCTTTTCGCGAGCGGCAGCGATGTCTTCTTCGTTAATCTTATATTCCAGAAAGATCTGACGAAGTTTATATACGTCGTACTCCCCTCGCAAGCGATCCGAGAGTTCCTGCGCCTTTTCGTCCAGTTTTGCCCGATCGCCCGGCGTTGCATCAGGGGGCAGCGGGATGAAAATCTCCTGAAACTTGACATCGTTGACGCGATATTTTCCTTCGAGTCCGCCACCACGTCCACGGCGACTCGTCTGCTCAAACAGAAGTGCACCGTCATATCGATGACGGCGCGCCAAAGGCAAGATGACGTTGAGGAACGCTCCTTGATAGCTGCTCTGCCCAATCTTGACGATAATCTTGGCAACCTTATCCTCCTTGCGTAGATCGCGACGGTAGACGGGAAAATAGAAGAGTGGGATGCCGCCGACCTTCAGGACAACGTTCTTGGCCATCAGCTCCTTGTCCATCTTGACAATAATCTGCGACGCGCTAAAGTAAAAATGTGGATGCTTAAGAGAACACGTCGTCAGTGAGCCGCCGCGGATATAGGATTCATCATCTTCGACCTTGAAGATTTCAGAGCCGCGATAGTACCACGGATCGTTGTACGTGAATCCTTCGCGGATAATCCCCTTTTTCGTTTCAAGATTGTAAACTAACTCATTCGCAAAGGTTTCCTCGTTGCCAACGAGGAGATGGACATTTCCCGCTGCACGCATAATATTTTCGCCGAAATCCGCCCAGATATGGTCCGCATACAGGACCACATCCTCGTATTTGATCAGCCCGTTGCCGTGAATCTGGATCAGGTTATTATGAAAATTGAGGTCGTCGCCCTTTGCAACGAGTTCACCTTCTTCGGGGGTAGCCGTTTCCGGATCGAGCCCACGACCGACATCAGCGCGTTCTTCGGCTGAAGGAAGTTCTGCTGAGTCGTCAGTCTCAGTTGCGGGGGGAGTCTCTTCCGGATCGAGCCCACGACTGGCATCAGCGGGTTCTTCGGAAGAAGGTTGGTTGTCGGCTGAAGGGGGGTCTGCTGAGTCGTTAGTCTGCGTTGCAGGCGCATCTTCATCAGCAGGGATTTGGGCAGCTAAGTCCCCGGCAGGCAGGAGGAAACAGAAAATGAGTATCGTAGTCGAGCAGAAGCAGCGTGTGAGAAAGGGGAAGTGACGAGCGAGAGGGGATTCATCGTGCGTAGTACATAAAGCGAAAAGTGTAAAACGTAAAACGTCTAGCCGTCGGCAGGTGAACCTTTCAAGCGTTTTTTCTTTTCTTTCTTCCCTCCCTTCCATTCGTCCTTTCCTTCTTTACCTTCACTGAAGCGACTTAATCTTAATGAAGGAATGTTCCATGAGTACATCTGTGTAAGCTTTCCATTCCTCCTGAAACTTTTGCTCTCGCAGCATCAGTCGGATCTGATTCTTTTCTTCTTCGCTTAATTCTGGTGCCTTGCGACTATCAATCTTGAAAATATGCACGCCATACGTCGTCTGGATCGGTGTGGTATATTGACCCACGGAAAGCCCTTCGATAATTTTCCGTGTTCTGGGATTAAGCTCAGTGAGCGAGCGAATCCCGAGATCTCCACCATTGGTCCTCGTTTCCAGGTCATCAGAATACCGTTGAGCGAGTCTGTTAAAATCTTCACCCTGGTTCAATTTCTGAAGGATGCCATCTGCACGTTCATAGGCATCCTGGATGGCTTCATCGCTCGGTTTCAGACCGACAATCAGATAACGAAACGCCACCTCCCGATCATCTTTGCGTTCCACTCTGAAAAGGTAAAGCCCCTCATTGCCTTCGATCGGTTCACTCATTTCACCGGCGTTGAGTGTTGAAAGCGCAGTGCGAAAGGTATCGGAGAGCTCGTCTACTTCAGCAATCGGCAGTTCGATCAATTTGCCAAGCCGCGCCTTCTGTGCCTCATTGTCGGCGTAACGTTGCGCAAGTGCTTCAAAATCCTCTCCCGCCTTTACGGCCTCAATGATCGAATGGATTTTTTGCAGCGCGAGTTGCCGATCCGCCTCGCTTGGCTTGAAGGTAATGAAGATATGTCGGAGGTGTACCTCATCTGCCTTAGTTGTGAATTCGGCACGGTTTTCTTCAAAAAACTCCTGCACATCCGTATCCCGGACCTGGAGCCGTGGGAGAATACGTCGCATCACAAGTTGGTCCGCCATCAGATTGCGCTTCGCTTGCTCCCGGAAAGCGATCAGGGTGTAGCCCTCTCTCTTCAATGCCTCAATGAACTCTTCCTCGGTGTTAATCTTATACTGATTCTTGAAGTTCTGGAGATATTGCTCGACCTGGGCAGGGGTGATTTCGATCTTTAGCGTTAATGCCGTCTCGACAAGGAGCATTTGGCGGATTAACCGATCGAGGAGTTCTGAGCGTTCCTGTTCCGCCCGTTGCATTGCTTCACGCTCGCTGAAGCGGTAGTAACCTTGCTGGAGCTCCGCCGCACGCTGCTTTACAATGGTGTCGAGTTCCCACTTGGTGATCACGCTGTCATTGACGTAAGCCATAATCTGGTCGAATGTTCGCGCGACAGCCGAATTGGGTGCGATAGAAAGGCTGAACAGGAAGAGAGCGAGGCAGCCGATAATTTTCAGCGAAAATATACTTGAAAATGCAGATGTGTCATGCATGAGACGTATAATGTGATACACTGTCGGTTAGATTTTTGAAAAGGGAATGCAAATTTTCAGACCGGATTTAACAACATAAGATGTGCCCTGTTTCTGATTCGGAAGTTCGCTTACTGTTCTGAATCATCGGTGGCATCGGGTTCGGCCTGGGATTCGTTCACTTCCGCCGGTGTTTCGAGAGCAGGTTCGGCCTCAGCCCCTTCCATGTTTACCGGCGGCTCGGGAATTCGATCACTATAGGTTTCTACCTTCGCTCGTTCATGGATTCGGATGAGCCAATCGGTCATCAGTTCTTCACGCTTTTCATGTTTGACGGCTCTTTCCACCGCCCCACGAACAGCTTTTTCATCCAAAGTTTTTTGGCGTTCCGGTTGGTAGTCTTCCTTGCGGAAGATCATGTGATATTTTTGCCCGCGAGTCTCAATGGTAAGAATCTCCTCGTGGAGTTGACCGATTTCTAGCCTAAACGCCGCCTCACCGAAAGCTTTTATTTCCTCTCCCGAATAGGTGGTGCGAGTAAAATAGTCGGTATCGCCGGGGGTTGTGGGATTTGATCCGGGGCCGACCAACTCACCCTTGTCGGACAGTTCTTTGGCAAGTTCGGCTATGTCTTCTCCATCTTGGATTCGCTGGAAGATTTCCTTTGCTCGGTCTTCCTTTGTGAGGGTAATGCACGTCAGGCGGGCCTTATCCGGCTCGACATAATCGTCCTTATGCGCCTCATAGTAGAGCCGGTAGTCTTCCTCAGTCATCCTGAGTTTCTCGTCAACTTCGGCTTTTGTGATTTTATCAACCAGCAATTCGTGGTAGTAGTTATGTACCTTCTTCAGAATCTCGGGGTCTTCATCAAGCTTCTGGTCTTTGGCGAGGCAGAGTATCAGACGGCTTTCGGCCATGAGGGACATGTACTCCTCAAGCCCCTCTTTATGTTGATACTGCCGTTGTTTGAACTCAGGAAGTTCGCTAATCTCCTGTTGCATCTCCTCGAGCGTGATCTGATGTTTTCCGTCCCATTCAAATTCAGCAATCACCGTTCCATCAGCCCCAGTTGCCTTTCCACCGCAGCCGTGGAAGGGGATGCTGAGAACAACGGCACTCAGCAAAATAATACCGATAATCATTCCGCGAACTTTCACGCGATGTCCTCCTTAAATTTTTTGTAATGGTATCATCAAGAGTAGTGGCGAATTACCAGATTCTTCCATCGTTGCTTTCACCTATTTTTCCGATTGCTCCTCCTGAACATCTTCCTCGGGCGGGGGCTCAGGGATGCGTTCCGGATAAGTTTTGAGCTTACCTTGTGCTGTAACCCCTGCGACCCACTCTGTGATGCGTTGTCGTTTCTTCTCACGCTTCACAGGATACTCAACTCTGGATTTTACCTCTTCAAAGAGCTTTTGACGTTCAGGTTTGTGCTCTTCTTTACGGAAGATCATGTAATAGGTCTGTTCATCGATGTCGAGTTCAAACACATGTTCCGTCGTTTCGCCCAACTCCATCTCAAAGACCGCGTCAGTGAAATCCTGAGCCTTTATGGAGGCATCTCGGGAAAATAAGCCGGTGTTCCCTGGCTCATCGGGATTGGAACCCGGCCCAGCCAGTTTTCCTTGTGCCGAAAGTTCCTTCGCCATCTCAAGGATGTCCTTGCCGCCTTTGATCTGTTCCAGTGTCTCATGCGCGAGCTCTTCATCGGTTACGGTAATGCAGGTTGCCCGCACCTTGGCCTTCTCGATATATGTATCTTTGTTCTCCTCGTAATACTGTTGGAAGTCCTCCTCTGTAACAGAGACTTTTTCATCAACTTCCATCTCCGTTAGGCGTTCAATCATCAGTTGATGCTTATATTCTTCCCGGTTCTTATGAAATCCCTCATCTTTATCGAATCCTTGCTCGATCGCCGCGAGCAGTTTGAGTTTTTCGTTGATGAGTTCCTCAAGATATGTCGTTTTCCCCTTTTTGGTTTGGTATTTAGTTCTACGGTAGCGCGGCAGGTCTTTAATCGCTGCATTGAGGTCTGCAAGCGAAATCTGGTGCACGCCGTTCCACTCGTATTGAGCTACAATAACCTGGCTTTCGTCCATTGGCCCAGCGGCTTCCTGAGACTGCACAATTTGCCAACTGATTAAAGCGGCTGCCGCGATGGCGACGAAAACGAGAAACTTTCTCTTCATAATGATGTTGCTCCTTTCGATTTTAGGTATAGTTGGTTTTCACCCTCCGCCTACCAAGAATCAAGGGCGAGTGAAAATATGTTATCTAGATCTCTGCGTAAAGATCAATTTGGAACTCCCCGTCGTGAGCGGGGTTCGGAATAATCTGATGCTCCCGGAGATCAAGAACAAAATCGAGTTCTTCCAGCGAGATTTGCCCAATCAGGTTCGGGCAATCATCAGGAACTTCGGTCACATTCACAATGCCCTCCCGTTCCATCAGGGAAAGATGAGCACCACTGTAGACGTTTCGCGTCACAATACCGTTAGTTGTGCGAGCTTTCCGCTGCCCTAAGAGCGGTAAACCGAGCCGTTCAATCACGCTCTGTTTCAGGCAAAGCATTGTCCTATTGCCTCGATTTCAATGCGACGCACATCCCCCGCTTCTAAATATCCGCGCTCGACTAACATTTCGTCCATGAAATTTTTAACCTGTATTGTCGCAGTAATCTTCCCCATTGGGCATATCTCCCTTGTGTTTAGCACATTTCAATACACCACTTCTCACCCTTGGCGCGTTACATCAACCGGCTCAAGATGCGTCTGAGTGTGAGTAAGAGCGTTTTGCCCTCTAACCCTTTCGTATTGATTGTCAGACGCGCAGGGGGCGAAAGTGTAATGCGCCGATCTTGTCGGATAAACTGAATGAGTTTTTGGGGGTCAACACTCGTTTTAGTTTCATCGAATGCAACCTTGACGTTATCCTCCCCGGCGACAATTCCATCGATGCCTAATCGCTGGCTGAGCTGTTTGAGGTCCGCAATTTCGAGGAGCATTTGGACCGGCTGGGGGATTTTGCCATATCGATCCTTCATCTCCTCCTCAAGTTCTTTCCGATCTACTTCTGTCTTCAAGTCCGCGATTTTTTTGTAGAGTGCGACCTTCTGCCGGCTGTCAGGGACGTACGCATCAGGCAGATAGGCTTCGATAGGCAGGTTAATCCGGGTTTCAATCGTCTCCTCGACCTCCTCGCCTTTGAGCTTGTGGACCGCTTCCTCAAGGAGCTTGCAGTACATATCATAACCCACGGCGGCGATCTGACCGTGCTGCTCTGGGCCGAGGATGTTGCCGGTGCCGCGAATCTCCAAATCACGGAGAGCAATCTTGAATCCCGAGCCGAGATCTGTAAACTCTTCGATGATGCGAAGACGTTTTTGGGCGCCCTCCGTAATTGCCCGACCCTGTGGATAGAAAAGGTATCCGTAAGCCTGAAACTGAGCGCGTCCGACTCGACCGCGCAGTTGGTAAAGTTGCGCCAACCCAAGCGCATCAGCACGGTTAATCAGAATCGTATTCACGTTTGGAATATCGAGGCCGGACTCGATTATCATGGTGCAAACCAGGACATCGTATTTATAGTTGATAAAATCCATCATCACCTGTTCCAACTGACGCTCAGGCAGCTGTCCGTGTGCGGTGCCGATTCGGGCTTGCGGTACGAGGTCTTGGACCGCCGTCGCAATGCTTGCGATACTCTGAACACGATTGTGGACAAAGAACACTTGACCGCCCCGATCCATTTCGCGCAAGATTGCATCCCGCACCACATCCGTGTTATACTCCATGACGTAGGTCTCAATCGGCATGCGATTTTCAGGCGGGGTATTGATGACGCTGAAGTCCCGGATGCCGATGAGGGACATGTGTAGCGTGCGTGGAATCGGTGTCGCTGTCAACGTCAAAACATCAACCGTCTGCTTCATGTGTTTAATCCGCTCTTTATGCTTGACGCCGAAACGATGCTCCTCGTCAACCACCAGCAGCCCGAGATCATGGAATTTGGTGCTATTGGATAGCAGACTGTGAGTGCCGATGACGATATCGACCTTGCCGTTGGCCAACCCTTCTTTGACCAATTTTGCTTCCTTATCCGTTCGGAAGCGATTGAGCATCTCCACCTGAACCGGGAAGGTGTCGAACCGTTGTTGGAACGTATTAAAATGTTGCAACGTGAGGATGGTCGTAGGAGCCAGGATGGCGACCTGCCTTCCATCCATCACTGTTTTGAAAGCCGCACGAAGCGCGACTTCTGTTTTTCCGTATCCGACATCCCCGCAAATCAGCCGATCCATCGGGCGGGAACGCTCCATATCAGTTTTGACCTCATCGATCGCCTTGAGTTGATCCGGCGTTTCATCATAAGGAAACAGGGCATCGAATTCCCATTGCCACAGCGCATCCGAGGGAAACGCATGCCCCTCGCGGGACTCGCGGATGGCATAAAGTTCGAGCAGTTCTTCCGCCATCCGTTCGATTGAGGCCTTCACTTTGGCTTTCGTACGCTGCCACGATGTACCACCGAGCTTATCAAGCCGTAGCTTGCCATCTTCTTTCCCACCGATATATTTTTGCACCAGATCAATCTGATAGGTGGGGACGTAAAGCCGATCTCCAGCCGCATATTCCAGCACGAGAAAATCTTGCAGCTTACCATCAATGTCAAGGCGACGAATCCCCGAATAAAGCCCGATGCCGTGTGAGACATGCACAACGTAGTCGCCCTCCTGGAGGTCGATTAAACTCAAGATGGGCGCGCCTTCCTTAAAGTTCGTCTTATGGTGCCGGCGGTGTTCGCGCCCAAACATCTCATCCTCGGCCAGGGCAACCAGTTTGAGCGCCTCACTGAGAAATCCCTCACTGATGCTGCCAACGTTTACCGCCGTTTGGGTTGCCGGTAAATCTCGATCCGTCAAGATCTCATTGAGCCGATCTGCTCCCTTGAGATTATCACAGAAAATGTTGACAAAATAGCCCTCGTCAGTCCACTCCTTGATCTGATCTATGACCATCTGATACTTACCCCGTGGAAGACCGAGCGGACGCATGTTGAAATCCATTTCTTCGATTTCTTCATCGGGCTTCGCCGTCGCGGGCGTTAGCGACGTGCGAACGAGGGGATAATGCTGCAAGGTTGAGATTACCGATTCAAACGGGACGAATGTCTCGTCCGGTGACACCATGAACTGATCAAATGCCAATTTGCGCTCGTAAAGCGCTCGTCCATTCTCGATGATTTGGCTGCCTGCTCGCGCCATCCAGACGGGTTCGATCAGAAGGACAGCGGTCTGTGGAGCGAGGTAATCCGTGAGGAGATTCTGAGTCTCAGGATGCTCGACGGAGTCGGTACTGGCATCCGCATACAACAGCGGGAGTAGGGCTTCGAGCCCCTCCGGATCCGTTCCACTTTCGAGTCGTTGCGTTATCTCATGAATCGCGTTTCTGTACTTTGGCGACGCGTTGACTTGCATCAGTTCTTCTGATCGTATCTTCCACTGAGCAAGTGCTTCCGGAGACAGGATAATTTCACGCACGGGACTCAGCGTAATTGAATCCGGCGTCTCATCAATGCCATCAGAAACCGATCGCTGCGAAGCCGGGTCAAACAATCGAATGGCGTCGATTTCGTCGCCGAAGAATTCGACGCGAATCGGCGCATCAGCGGTCAGGGGATAAACGTCCAGAATGTCACCACGACGCGCAAACTCGCCTTTGACTTCGACCAAGTCTACACGCTGGTAGCCAACACGCAGAAGTTGTTCAACAACTTCGTCGGGGTCAATCTCATCACCAACATGGAGAGTCAGAAAGGCAGATGATAAAATCGATTTGGGCAGGAGTTTATGCATCAATGCCTGAATCGATGTGATAATGACCGTACGCTTTTTCTTGAGCAATGGATCCAAACAGACCATCCGCTCGGCAACGACTTTTTTGGTGGGAGAGATACCATCGTAAAGAAAATGCTGCCATTCCGGAAAGAGGCGTGCATCCTCAAAGCGATAGGTGGGTAAATCTTGGATAATCTTCTCGGCTTCATGCTGCGAAGGGAGCACGATGAGGAAGGATTTATCGGCAAAGTCTGCTAGCAGCGTACCCAACAAATAGGAGATCGATGCACCATGTAAGCCCCGCAACCAGGGCTTGGGGTAAGCGATTGGGCGATCCGATGTGTCGCCTTTTGAAGGGGAAAATTGAGCCCTCAGGTTTTCAACAAGCGATTGATAGGTATGGGTCTGACGCAGGAGATCTATCACGTTTCCTTCCCTAATTGATAAAATCCACTTTCTCCAACGTGCCAACTAATTTACCGATAGGTATTTCCGCTTCGATCCGGACAGGGATACGACGGTCATCGTTGGTGAGCCACATCAGATAGCCGTGCGACGTGCGCAAAGCCAGTGTTTCCACTCGTCCGAGTGCCACCGTCTTCAGCACTTCGCGCCTATAAATCGAGAGGCTGACCCTTTGAGGCTTCCCTTTAACCAGCACCGGAAACCGATAGGTTTGGCCCACGCTCAACTGCTTTGAACGCAGAAAGTAAATCATCGACAGCTCATCCTGTATACCGATTGGTACCTCAATGGCCTGGTTACGCCGATTTTTGACATATTGCGCTATCCCCTTATCGTGATCAAAATCGACTTCGATATGCGATCGATACTTCCTGTCTTCTAGATCTTTTACGTACCTTAGCGGGTATAGTTGATCGGTCGTCACATAGCTTTCTATCCAATCGCGAAAATGGTAAAGCTTTCCAAACATATTCCCCGTCTGTCTTTCTGAAGTCAGGTGATAAACAGGTTGCCCGTTCAGTACAGTTTCTTCGACAACCTTTGTCACCTGTTTTCCTGCAGGCAGTCCTGCGATTTTGATGGTGTAGGTCAGGATTTCGCCGACTTGGATTGGGTGCCGCTCAAGGTTGGCGGTTTCGAGCAATGAATGGGTTGTTAAAACACTCAGGGAAAAAGCCACGAATATCAAACAGCTAAAAAGCAGAATTTTTATTGTTCGCATCGTTCAGATCTCCTAAAAGCGGTGGTTTACGGTAAGATAGGTTTGTCCGTAAACAATTTGTTGCACCTGCACAGGAAATCTTCGCTCATTATACCGGTCGACGGTTTTAGCCGCATCAAAGATGTTCCAGATGTAGACACCAATCCCACCAGCCAGAAAGAGCGCGCCAAGTTGGGCGTGACTGCGAGACTTGACATGTCCCTGATCCGCTGTTAAAAAGGCATCACCATGGGGGTCGTAAAATCCGGTGGTGAAGCGATCCGCGAGGTCGTTGTAATGGACTGCGCGATCCAGGTTGAACCCCGCGATGGCCACCAGCCCAATTCCGCCAATGAGAAAGACTAACCCTTTCTCAGAGCGACCGGCATAAGTCTGCCCTAAACCGGGGAGCGTTGCCGATAAGAGCATCGCTGTTCGAGCGGTCTTCGGGGGATAGTATTGTGGCGCGTGCGACCGAAATAGGGGATAAGCAGGCGAATCCGTTTGGCGCTTCGTTCCGCGTGGAATCACACTACCTCTCAGCGTGATAGCGGACTGCGGCGTTTCACCCTCCGTGTTTGCCCGCTGATCTGCAGCAGTCGCGGAGCTATCATCGGTTATCGCCTGAGCTGGCATGGTTGGTTCCGCAGACCAACCATGCCAACTCAGCGTGAATCCTATCAAAGTAAGAAGGTACAGTAACTTTTTCATGTTTGATGAAAAACGCAAAATAGCCGCCGGTTGCATTCGCTATGTTCGAGTACCCCTAATCCCTAATATCATTGAGTGGCGGCGCAAGCTCTGGGTTATCGGGGTCAAGCTGATATGCCCAATCAAAAGTCACCGAATTGTCTGAGATAGAAACGATATGGATCTTTGCAAAGTTTCTCTCGGGCGTATTTAAGGTATAGACATGGCCTTCGATGAGCTCAACGAAGTCGGTGGTGAAGCCGAGATCTGGTGAAACATCGATCTCATCGAAGCGGTCGTGATAGCCCATGTCTTGCATTTCCGTGGAGTTATCTGAATAGAGATAGCTGACATTCTCAACAACGAAGTTATCAGAGGTGGCGGTACCAAGTCCAAAATAAACATCCGTCGTGGGTAAATCCCAGGCGATTGCGCCCCTTTCCGGGCGGGAGAAATCGAATCCGCTCCGCTCTGGAGAGAGGCTAAAGTTGTTCAGTGTTACGTTATTTCCGGCTGGGCGAGGGGTATCGGAGACCTCTGGACTTAAATCGCTTTCGTTATTATCAAGATCGAAGGCAGAAACAGCGTAGTAATAGGTGATTCCATTCCGAACGTCTCGATCCACATATCGGGAATCGCCCGCCGAAACCTCTTCGAGCAAGTCAAAGACTTTGTCGTTATCGTCGTCACGCCAGATTTGGTAGCCGGCAAGATCGCCTTCACCATTCGGGAACCATTCAATTGCCACCTGGCCATCGCCGGTGATGCTCCGTATACCTCGGGGAACAGCCGGCGGCTCGGTGTCGGGCTCAAGTACCAAATCGTCATCAGAGTCACAGCCCAAAATGCCAAGAAACGGGGCTAGAACGAAAAAAAATGCGGTGAGAATTCGGTGTACCTGCGTCAACATGAGTTTGTCTCCTTCATATAACTAATATTGAGTATTAAAGTTTACATTCGTCGTGGCGAACTGACTCGTTTACTTGGCTTGCAAAAAGCCACGACAAACGCAAGTTTCGTTTCAAAATTAGTATGAGTCAGAATTGATCTTTGCTAACATTGACGATATTACACAGAATTCTCAGGCAAACGCCATGCCAGTTTCAGCGGGGAACGTGTTGCCGCGAAAGTCGAGCGAAAAAGTCAGTCAAAAGCGTGTGTCATAACGGAAGTCGCCCCCATCCAGGAGCGCGCAACCTTTCGGTGGTGAGATC
>JAPUIP010000204.1 GCA_027296925.1 Candidatus Poribacteria bacterium
ACTGAGCTTTATATCAAAGACGCTTCAAGTGGAGTCAACTTCTTCCAAAACGATAAACCAAATGACAAGCAAGCAGCTTTTCGCGAGAGGTCTCATTATACTGATTGGTCTGACGCTCCTGGCTCATTCTGCGCATTCCCACGAGGCTTTCTATCCGCATCATCGCGACGATTTGGATTCGGTAAGGCGCCGAAATGAGTTGCGTGTCACAGTGCTGATCCTCACGGTGGGGTTTATCTCTGTATTAGGCGGAGTTGTCTATGTCGCTTTACGAAAGAGCAGAGAAATCGATTCGGCAGTCAGTGAGACCGAACAGGCACGCTTGGAACGCGCCGCAAGTGAGGCGGCGAATGCCGGCCGTGCTGTGCTCGTCGAACAGGGCACTTCTGCGCAGGCAATCCGTGCAGCCTTAGCCGCTTACGCCGCTGGATGCGGTGCAGTGTGGAATCAAAGCTCTGTGGTGGTAAGTGGGGAATCCATCCGGTGCAGAATTGGTTCGGATGTGGTTGTCGTCAACATCCGTGCTCAGGCAGACAGATATGAGATCGAAGTCAACGCTGCTTGTGATGAGGCGAAAGCGAGATCGGCAGCCGGAATAACGAAAACTTAAGACGTAAGGCGTATGGCTTCAGTTTTTTATGCATCATTCACACGATCTCAGCAGAGCTCCCCATCCGATTGAGGCGTTTTTTAGCTGATTGGCAGGTTTTCACCAAAAAACGCTCCCGAGCCCAAGATCAGGTGCCACTCGAAACCGGGCAACCGACGAACCGCGGACCTCTCTCCACCGCGCTCGCAACGTCTTATGTAGCCGGTCACGAAACGACGCCGGGATTTCGTAGATCTGCTGTCCCTTGTAGCTCGACATTTTTTCGACTCCTTGCGTTAGCAGTTCATGATTTCCGATGCCGACGCGAAACACAAGGCGTCGCGCATCGTGCTATGTCGTGGTCTGTGATGGAGTCGTTGGCATAAACTCACCCCTTTCGATCAGGTTCACCATATTGAACCTGATGGCTTGTTGAAAATTCACTGAGATTGCGTTCGGTCGGAATCTGTTTATGGCACATAAAACATATCAATACGGCCTAGCTCACGATCGACGCCGAAACCGCATTGGAAACCCGTCGCAGCAAACTGCCTCCCTCAACCATCTGATTGGTCAGGATCACGCATATTAACTGCCGTTCGGGGTCCGCCCACGCCACCGTGCCGGTCGCGCCTGTGTGCCCAAAGGTCGCTGGGGAGACCAGTTCGCCGAAGAAGTTCCATACCTTTGAGTCCGCTAACCCCCAACCCAGTCCCCACGGTGCGGCAAGCGTTTTGTTCTGGTTTGTCGTCATCGCCTTGACGCCGGCGACACTAAAGACGCGCCGGTCGCCGTACCCGCCGCCGTTGAGCATTGTCTGTAACAGAATCGCCAGATCTGGAGCGGTGCTGTGCATCCCACCCCACGGGCAACCGGTATTTCGCCAGTACCGGCTATTCGGTCCGAAACGCCGCTGGTCTTCCGATTCTGAAGTCGAGAGCCCACACCACACCGTTTCGGAAATCTGAAATCGCCCCAGCCCCAACGCGCTGTTCTCCATCCCCAACGGTTCAAAGATCTCTTGCCTCTCAAAGTCACGCAGGCGTTTGCCCGAAACCCGCTCTACAATCTCCGCGGCCAGCAGAATGCCTTTGCTTTGGTAGCGAAAATTGGTGCCAGGTGAGTAAAGCAACGGGGTTTGTGTGGCGCCGCGAACGAACTCGCTTAACGGTGCATGGGCGCGGCGCAAGTCAGTATTCTGAGGCAGCATGTCCGGCATGCCCGACGTATGCGACAACAGATCCCGAACTCGCACTTTGTCGCGTTCGCCGCCTTGAAACTCTGGCACATATTGAGAGACGGGGTCATTGAGGGAGACCTGCCCTCTGTCGACCAGCAGCATCAAGGCGCAAGCGGTGACCGGCTTTGTAATCGACGCCAGCAGGAAAACGGAGTCCGGCTCGACGGCTGGTGAATCTTTATCGGGCAACAGGTGGCCGTAACCTTTTGAAAGGACGATTGTCCGATCGCGAGCCACCAGGATCGATGCCGCACTGATCCGTCCGTTTTGGACTTCGGACTCAAGAATGGCGGCGGCGTGTTCGAGGGTTTCTTGCGATATTCCGACATCTGAGGCAGAACCCGCCTGAAGTTTAGCATAAGCTGTTGACATGGCTATTCACCTTTTGTGGAGTTAGGAGCAATCTAATCTCTATTGCCTGAGAATTCGCTAGGGCGCACAACGCAACGAAAACCGTCGAAATTGCTCGTATCCGAACCAACTCAGTTTATCGGACAAGAACCACATAGAAAGTCCAATAACGATGAAGATGCAGCCGACGCTGACAAACAGTTTTCCAAAATTCCCCATCATCTGATTAGCCTCCGGTTCACGGCATACGCTTTAACTCGTTTATCGCCTGTTTTGCTGCTTCAGACACCGCCTTCACATCGTCCTTTCTCGTTGATTCCAATGCTGAGATTGCGCGTTTGTCACCGAGCCCACTGAGTGCCTGAGTTGCATGCAGTCGAACACGATAATCCACATCATTCAACGCCATAATCAGCCGCTCGACGGTGCGAGCACCACCGATTATGCCAAGCATCTTCGCTGCCTTTGCTCTCACCACCGGATCGCTGTCCTTGAGGTCATTGATATAGCGCGTCACTTGATATTGTTCCGCTTCGTCGGGTGAGATCGCCCCAAGCGCCGCCACAGCGTTTTGTCGGATACTGCTGTTGGGGTTGGACAACGCCGCAATCAGCGATCCGGTAATCCCATCTCCCATCTGGCTCAACGCCTTCGTCGCCGCGGAACGTACCGAACTGTCCGTGTCGCCGAGCAGCGAGATAAGCGTCTCAGCCGCAGGTCTACCGACCTTCGCCAGCGCGCCGATGGCGGCAGATCGGACTGAACTTTCCGAATCTCTGAGCAGCCCGGCGAGGGGTTCCACTGCGGGTTGCATCGAAGCGGTATCCGCCAATTTTTCAGCGATGCCTCCCAGCGCGACTGTTGCATTCTGGCGCACGGCGGGGTTTTCATCCTTGAAGGCGAGGACTAGCGCATCCGTTGTTTCCGCATTGCCAATGCGCCCCAGCACCTGAGCCGCGGTAGCCCGGATAGTAGGTTGAGAGTCTTGCAGATCTGTGGTGTAGCGGATACGCTGATATGCATCAGCCATGTCGGGTTCAATTTCGGCGAGGACGGCAGCGGCAATGGCGCGGGTCATTGCATTTTCATCCGTCAGCAGCGTGGGGATTTTTCCACTCGCCAAGATACCGATCCGTTTTAATGCCTCCGCTGCCATCGTGCGGATTGAAGCGTCCGAATCCTTGAGCGCATCAAGCAGCGGGTCGATGGCGGGTTGCAACCGAGCGTTTGCCTCCAACTTCGACGCAATCAGCCCCACCGCCATAATGGCGTGCCATCGGACCGACGGATTTCCATCACGTAGCGCGGGAATCAAGGCGTCGATTGCGGGCTCACCAATTTTGCCGAGCGCGATTGCCGCATTTTGGCGTACACGGCTGTCCTGATCCGCGAGCGCGGCAACCAACGGTGCGACATCAGGCACATTTCCAATCGCCCCAAAACGGCTGGCAGCTTCGGCGCGAATGGACGCATCCGGATCGCTGAGATCTTTAACACTCCGTGTGATCTGGTAGGTTTGGGCGTGTTCTGGCTGAGTCTGGCTGAGCACTGTTGCTGCCACGGCACGTGTGGGAGCGTTATCGGCTTCAAGGGATGTCGTCAACGCTGCAATCGCCGGTTGGCCAATCTGCCCCAGTGCATTGGCTGCAGCGGGATTGACCGTGCCATCTGGCATCAGTAGCGCCGCGATTAACGGCTGAACAGCAGTCATGCCGATCCGTGCAAGTGCATGGCTTGCCTGGCTGCGCACGCCGGCGTCTTCATCACGCAGGGCGGCGACTAACGGTTCAATCGCGGGCTGTACCGCTCCGCCCCCCAGCCGGGCGGCAATCTCCCCAAGTGTCATCGCCGTATTGCTACGGACCAATGGGCTCGGATCTTTGAGCGCACCACTTAACGATCTGACTGCTTCGTCGGTGCCGACTCCTCTCAGGGCCGCTGCCCCTGTTACGCGGATGGATTCATCTCCATCGGCGAGATCTGCAATCGCAAGCGTCTGCTGATGCCTCGCCTCTTGTTCTGGTTGAAGTGAAATTAACGCGGTGAACGCCTGAGACCGAACGGCTCGGTTTGGATCACGGAGGTCTCTTACGTAGCGCCGAATCTGGTACGCTTTTTCCTGTTGTGGGGCGATCTTTGCCACCGCGTTTGCTGCGTGCGACCGAATGATATGACTTTCATCATCCAACAGTCCGGCGAGTGGGGCGAGTGCGCGTGAATCTTCTATATCACCAAGGGCGTCGATAGTGGCAGATCGGACGTAGAGATCAGCGTCTTTCAGCACCTTAATCAGCGGCTGAACAGCCTGTGCATCCCCAATCACACCGAGGGCGTAGGCGCCGTAGAGTCGCATCGATTTATCTTTATGATTAAGCTGTTGAATATGTTCACTCACATCCGCTTGCTGAGCGGAGGCAGGTAAGCTAAAAATCGTCAGTAACATCATCGTCATAGGAGGTAGGAATTTTCGAATAAGTTCGTTTGCGTGCATGCTTAACTCCTTATTAATTATCATTAATCTTTGGCCATAGAGAAATGATGTCTGGTATCTGATCACGTCTAGTAGCGGTTGGGACTGATAATGCCCGAAGCTGCACTTTAGTTTACAGCAACTGGCTGAGCCTGTCAAGCCCCATTGTTGGGAAGGCTGACGGAGAGAGAAACGACGTGCCTGTACATCGCGCGGGTCAAGATTTTCGAGTGCGCTTAACAGAGAGAGCAAAAATTCAGCACTGTTACTCACACCTGAGCGGGCGTTGTCTGTTTTTACAGGAGAGGAAAAAATTAGGTTATAGACCCTACGGTCAAATCAGGCCTACAACCGATGGTTTTCATAACGAAAACCTGTTATAATTGCGCCGACTCCGAATTAGAAAGCCCTTTACCAGGTAGTGGTTAAAAGTAAGTGATGAAATAAAGGGAATTTTCTTTCTTTATTTTCAAACCGAATGCTTGTCGCTATATGGCTGGTATCCAAAGGTTTTATTGCTCAATGCAATTTGAGCGCATCACTTTCAATTTTAGCCACTACCCTTTTTAATGCCTACTGGCACAACATTCTGAATTTTTCAGAGCGCATCCGAAATCAGATGGGGTTAGCATTGGGAAAGCAGAATTGCTCAAGGGGGTAAACATCATGCCAGTTTGGAGTGAAAGACGATCTAAGGTAGAAATCAAGGACTTCGAGGACGGATTAAACGACGCACGACGGAACACCGTCGATCACATTGCGTATCAGATTAATCAGGAATATCAGAAAGGGGTGGAGATCGCCCACCAATTAATCAAAACCCTAGAAACAACGCGGAGTGAAATGCTGAGCAGGCCGATTGAACGAACGAGTATAACTGCGAAACTCAGTACTTCAGAAAAAGCTTTAGGGTTAGCTTAGGCGTTCAGGAGTGTCTCCGATTCGCTACGGTAAACAGCGCCGGAGGCAAAAGCCATTGCATCACCTATAATTGACAAAAACAGTAAGCACCGTTAGTTGACTGGCGGTGCTTTTTTTGGGCTCATTGACCGAAACGTCTCGCTAGAAGCGGGTCAATAGGCTCAAGAAGTGGGTGCTGATGAGATCGTTGGTGAGCAACGCATAATCCAGTCGAAAGCGATCGATATGTATCCCGACGCCACCAGTAAAATCGCCGTCACGAAGCCCTGCACGCAAAGTCAGGGAATTGCTCAATTGATATTCCAAACCGAAGTGATCTTGTCCGCCGAACCGCGTTTCATGTTCATAAGCCAGAACCATTCGATGGCTGAGGATTGCATCGTTGTGATAAGCAAGCCCAAATTTGACGTTCGTTGGAATCGATTCCTTGCGCTCGGATTCCGTATTCCATGTCAAGGTGGTCTCGGAAATATCCTGCACATTGAGTCCAGCGGAAAATCCGCCGAGCCCTTCTGCGCCAAAAATGGCATTCGTATCCAGGATGCGAATCAGGAGGCCGGCATCAAAGCCAACGCCATCTGCAGAACTGCCAACGAGGGATTGTGAGAGACGCTTCACATTCACACCAAATAGAAATTCCGGTGGATGTGAATTTTTCCCCAGGTTATCCCACCACTCCTGGCTAATGGCGAACTTCGCGGCTACTGTGCCCACGTAAGCGTTTTCGCTGTCACTGAGAAAATTGGTTGGCTCAAAATCTGGTCGATATCTTGCGATGTTCCGGCGCTCACCGGGACCGATGTTCAGATCGAATGCCGGATAAATCGGGATGTCGTCAACGCCGGCATGAATCCACGATGCGCCCAGTGTTAACCATGGACTGACCTGATTGACGGCACCGATGTAATTGAAGCTCCCTAATCCAGAGCGCCGTGCTGCGTGCATGAAGCTGATCTGTGTTTTTTCAGTGATTGCGGCGATACCAGCGGGGTTCCAGTAGGTAGCGGTGACATCATCTGCAACGCCCACATAAGCGCCTCCCAGGCCAAGCGCCCGTCCGCCAACTCCGTTCGTGAGGAAGTCGCCGGTGTAGTTTTCCGACCAGCCGAAAGGGAGTGCCGTCGATAAAAGGAGAAAGGTCGAAAACACAAAATACGAATACCTCCTCTTTTTGCCTTCCATGCTTGTTTCTCCTCCGTGTTCGCTAGTCATTCTCCCGGCTTCAACGTCTGACATTGTGGTATTTTCGCGTGAAGGGAACAATCTGTGGATGCAAATCTTTCCAGTAATATTGATACTTCGTGGACTTCCATCCCTGATAAATCTCTGCCCATGACATACGATTGAAGTGTGGAAGCAGCGAGCCCGCCGTAATGGGTTGGGATTGCCCCTGATAGCGGTAATCCACGGAGAGTCGGAGGCGATTCCTCGTTTGATTGGGAAGCGCCTTGTGAACCGTGAGGCTTTGGAAGAGCAAAACATCACCCATTCGATAATCGGTCGATACCCAGGTGAGGTTCAGATGATCGGTTTCCACACCCAAACCGCCCGCGCCGTGAGCTGCCTTTGTCGGTAAGACACCAAATTTGTGAGACCCTGCAAGTACCGCGAGGCTGCCAAAATGCTGAGAACAGTCGCCTAAAGGAATCCACGCCGTATAAGTCTCCTCTGTCCCTTGAATGTGGATGTAGTCTTGATGGGCAGGCGTGGTATACTTCGTGTTCTCAGGGAACATAATCCGGCCGATGTTTCGCGGGTGCGCAAGCGTGGGCTCGCCAAATAGTTTGGTGCACACATCGATGATTGATGGGTAATGGGCAAAGGTGTGGAAGGACTCCATACGTTGAAAATCATCGAGGACCGGCCAGTATTCGTCCTGACCTTCCATGTATGGACCGCCGTTTCGGATACCGTCCATCATATCCGTACCGGGTTTAATCCAACCGTGCCTGTCGCAGACCGCGAGAAAATCACGACGGAGTTGCAGAACCGTGTCGGGTGGGATCAGATGCCGGAAGAAGAGATACCCATCTCGCCTCGCACGCGCTCGCAACTGCTCTGGTTCAGCCAGTATATCGTTTGATTCAACGAAGGGCTTTATCTCATTCAATGTTGTCGTTGCCATAGGGCACCTCGTCCTTGATAAGTCATCGTGTGCGCAACTCAATTCCTAAACCATAATGGCGACCATATAGTCAGAAGGCATGATAATATCGTAGCCCGACGCCCCGGACTGCAGCTTGGTCAAGAGGTCCTCATTACTCGCAAATGTGTCCACGACGACACGGACACCGAATTCTCGCTCAAAGCCAAACTTGATATCATCGCTGACGTAATTCGCCCATGTACATACATTGAGTTGCTTCTAATCGTCTGGACTGCACCCGAATACGAGTCCTGTCAGAAGTGCGCTGAGTATTAACCGCTTTAACATCCACGTTCTCCTCTCTTACGACTCAATCAACACAGATGTCTCCGCACGACTCAAAAACCGGATCAGATCCGCAAACCCGTGGACAGGGCTGCCATCCGGCTGTTGAAGAGAAAGCTTGTTGTTATTTAGCAACTGAATACGCCCTTCCCCGGACTGTCTTGCGCGAAAACGGATGACGGCGATTATCCCTGAGGTTGAAAGCCCCTCCGATGTGCCAACGCGGGTTATGCCGATATTGAGGCGTCCCGGCGTTCTTTCTGCAAAGTTGTGGTCGGCGATAATCAGCGTGCTCCCCTCCCAAAAATCCCCGGATCTGACTTCGGTGACTTCCAATAACGTTTCGTCAAACGCCAGTTCAAAAGTTACAGCAAACAGATTCTCAGCCCGCTTCAACTCAATTTCGAGGTCGAACGCCTCTTCAACGTGAATCTCTGACTGAGCGGGGTTGAATTTGAGCAACGTTGTCGTCGGATCCAACTGAATCGTGATTGTCGATAGTGTCTCATTGAATACGGCTGACGATTCGCCGGCGAAAGCGGGCTCTGAACTTCCGGCTTCAAACGCTTCAATCCGAATCCGCGTGGCATCGATTGGCACCACGAGGTCTAGATCTATTTCCGTCGTACCGGCCTCAACGTGAAACGCCTGCGACGGTACATCCCGCTGACTTCCCTCAACCATCACACGCAGCCGCGTGACGTTCGGTGGCTCCTGTGTGGCGGGTGCAAAGACGACCTGCAGACTTGGTGGCACGGGCACTGTTGCTGGCCCTGCGTGCTCATCACAGCCGCTCAGCAGATAAGTGATACAGAATAATTGGAGTATTGAACCTGTCAGCCAAATATGAGTTTTCATCTGTCCTTCAATTATATGAGAAAACGCGTCCAATGTCCATGACAAATGTGGTCTATCCTCCGTTTCACCAAACCTGATTTCACTTGCAGAGAGTTCGGATTCTCTGTTATAATCAACTCGCTTTCATCAGCACAGTATTTGAAATATCGACGACAACGCATAGCGCTCACGACAAATCGAAGGCAAAATCAATGCGCATTATCTTGTATACCGGCAAAGGCGGCGTTGGTAAAACAAGTATCGCCGCAGCAACCGGTCTGAAGTTAGCGGCACTTGGATATAAAACTATTGTTATCTCGCTGGATGCCGCGCACTCCTTGTCAGACTCATTCGACAGAGAGAAGCAACTGATGTCTAGCGGTTGTGATAAGCAGTTGCAGATCAACGAGAACCTTTGGATTCAGGAGGTCGATATCCAGACGGAACTTGTCGAGCACTGGGGGGATGTCCATCGCTACATTC
>JAPUIP010000205.1 GCA_027296925.1 Candidatus Poribacteria bacterium
CGATAAACATAAGCGGGCACAGCAGATTGCACCTTTTCTTTGGGAACAGGCTGAATGAGGGTGTTGCAATCCAGACATCGCGTAAAAAAAGAATTGCGATTGAGCTTCAAGTTGAATGCCTGAATCACCTGTTTGAATTGCTCGATCGGATCTTGAGTGGTGAGCAAGAGACAGTGTTCGACTATGCGCCGTCTGGAAAATCCGCGATCGCGGGTCAGAATCACCCGATCCTCACGCAGTGCTTTGAGGGCAAGCTGCGTGTCAGTCGCGGGAGATTGGTAGGCAACATCATATCCTAAAATGCGCAGCCACTTACCGAGCTTTGCAACGTTTTCATCGGCGAGGAATTTCGGACCTGGAACATCTGCCATAACTTACCTCTTCAGAACCGGTCTGGTAGCAATCGAAACCGAGATCGCCAACCGCCGGAATGGTTGCGATTTATTGTAGCGGAATTTGAGAAATTTTGCAACTGCTAAGTTGGGTTTGATCTTGCGCCCTCTGTTTCTTCATGTTACCATTATGAACCATCGATCCGCAACGGAAGTTCGGAAATTCCTCAAAGTGATGAGCCACCAAAAAAAAGGAAAATCATCAAAAATGAGCCAATCAAACATAGATGCGGTATATGCCGGCGAATGTGCGTTGCAACGACGTTTCGCTGAAACGCGATCACCATATCTATCTGCTGCGCAGCGAGGATCGGACGGATGGCTTTAACACCTACACCCCGGTGCCAGAATGGTAACGCTGGACTTTGGTGGGAGAGGAAATATGCTAAACCCTGATCAGGTGATGGATTTCGATCGACATGGTTTTGTTTTGGTCAAAGGAATGTTTTCCGGTGAAGAGGTTGAGATCTT
Organism: Candidatus Poribacteria bacterium; assembly: GCA_027296925.1. Lineage (GTDB taxonomy): Bacteria > Poribacteria > WGA-4E > WGA-4E > PCPOR2b > JAPUIP01. The sequence goes on from JAPUIP010000205.1 coordinate 864, forward strand.
ACTCAAAGCCGTCCATGAGGCGTCGCGGGTGGAAGCGGATACGTTTGAGGCACGCGATGTAGACGGCAATGTGTCCCGATTATCGCTCTGGAAGGACATCGGGGAGATGCTTTTGGCGCCGTTTCAGGGAGTCCGCGTATCGTCAATTCGGTGCGGATGTTGCTTCGGGAAGAGCCCTACCACTGGCACAGCAAAGTCATGCTGAAAGAGGCGGAAAAAGGCGGTGCGTGGGAATGGCACCAGGATTACGGATACTGGTATCACGACGGCTGTCCATATCCGCGGATGGTCTCCGCCATGCTGGCGCTGGACGAGGCCACGCGAGAGAACGGTTGTTTGAAAGTGATGGTTGGCTCGCATCTGCTTGGACGACTTGAGCACGGACGCGAGGGCTCTCAGATGGGCGCGGACCCACAACGGGTAAAAGCCCTTGAGGACAAGCTACCGATCCTTTACGTCGAAGCGAAGCCGGGAAGTGTGCTATTCTTCCATTGCAATCTGTTGCACGCTTCCGAGCCGAATTTTTCCGAGCGTCCACGCATCGCCTATATCTGCTGCTACAATGCGCTTTCTAATATTCCCGTTATCGGTGAAGGGCATGGCAAACCGGTTCGCATTCAGTCGGTCTCCGATGACGCGATTCTTCGATTCGCCTGAAGGCTATGAGGTCTTAATATGCCGAGAAAGAAAATCTATCCACGGGATCAACTCCCCGAAATTGTCCACCGCGCAAAAGCGCAGGGGCAGGTCATCGTGACGACCAACGGCTGTTTCGATGTGCTGCACGTTGGGCATTTGCGTTACTTGCAGGCGGCGCGAGAACTCGGCGATCTGCTCATTGTCGGTCTCAACAGCAATTCCTCCGTTCGTGCGCTAAAGGGAGAAAGCCGTCCCCTCGTCCCCGAAGGAGAACGTGCTGAAATGTTGGCGGGGTTGACATGTGTGGATTACATCACGATTTTCTCGGAACCAGACCCAATTGCGCTGTTGTCTGCCCTCAAGCCGAACATCCACGTCAAAGGCGGGGACTACACGATTGAGCAGGTGATCGAGCGGGAGGTCGTCGAAGCGAACGGCGGTAAGGTCGTGGTTGGGTTGAACGTTCCGGGCAAATCGACAACAGATCTGATTCAAACGATTTGTGAAAGATACGGCGTTAAGGATGAGTGAGAAAGCCCATGCGACTCAAAGGCTACATGCTGTCAACGCATACCCCAGAGTCATCAGCGGTGGGCTCGTCATCATCTCAAATAAAGAGCGGGATTGCGCTTGACCTCGCACACGAGCGTGTCGAGATATCGCTGAATCTTGAAAAGCCGGCAATCGACATCGCCTACCAAACCCCGGTTCAGGGTGCCTACCCGGTCCCAGAACGCCCCAAGCGCCGGTCGTGAAAGCGCAGGGTACTTCGCTTCCGTATCCTGATTCAGTTGCTCGTTCCAAAGAATGACCTCCACAAAATGGATGTAGGTCGAGGTATCATAATCCACGCCGAGCATGAGGAGTTTTCCATCAGCTTGATGGGCTTTGTACATCGGCGAATGCGAGCCGTAAGTGTTCCCCCATGGCTCGCGGTCCCAGGGTGATTGGTAGCCCTCGCGGCGGAGATGCTCAGATACGAACGCCTTCGCCCTCTTTCCGCGGGCTGCAACGGAGTGAGAGTAGTGATCAGAGCGATACGTGCCGGGCATTCGCCAGAAGTACTCTGTGATCCATCCGACGGTGGACGGTGTGGTGTCGATATTCCAAGTTTTTGCCCGCTTCTCGGATGCGACGAGGTTAAAAGAGGGCATCAGGATGAGTCCTTCTGGACCAACGGTATCCTCCAGTGCGCCGACCACCGTTTCTACCCCGCCATCAACGGGGCCGAGGCTTTTGAAGGATGAGTGAATGAAGAGGATATCTCCCGAACTGACGCCTAGATTTGATAGGTCCTGTGTTAGTTTTTCGCGTGTATGAGGTATTGTCATCAAATTTGCGTCGCTCCAAAATCGAATCAGTCTTCGTCCGCTAATGCCTTCGCCTGCTCAACGCGCTGCCGAATCAGATCACAGCCGCCTTGCCAGAAATCGCGAGAAGCGATATCAATGCCCATGTCAGCGACCAGCCGTGCGGGAGCAGCCGAACCGCCGGCACTTAACAGGTCGAAGTAACGCAGCACAAACGACTCACCATCACGCTGATATTGCGCGTAGAGGGACAACACCAGTAATTCGCCAAAGGCGTAGGCATAGACGTAAAATGGCATACGATAGACGTGCGGAACGTAAAGCCACCACCACTTGTGTTCGTCACCTAGCGTCAGCGAGTCGCCAAACATCTCCTGCATCGTGCGCTGCCAGATTTCCCCGTAGGCCTCGGCGGTCTGTTCGCCTTTTTCGCGGCGTAGACGATGTGCGTCCTTCTCAAAGCGATACATCGCAATCTGGCGGAACACCGTGGCGAAAGTGTCTTCAATTTTGTTACACAGCAGCGCCAATCGCTCTTGTGGCGAAGATAACGTACTTTGCAGCTTGTCGAACACCAACATCTCCCCGAAGGTGCTCGCAGTTTCCGCCAGCGGCAAGACGGGGTGATAATTCAGCAGATTCTGCTTGCTGGCAAACACATCATGAACGCCATGTCCTAATTCGTGTGCCAGCGTCATGACATCGCGGGGGGCACCGACGTAGTTCATGAACACGTAAGGGTGCAGGTCGGGTGTGATGCCCGCGCAAAAAGCTCCGCCCCGTTTACCGACGTGCGGTGCGGCATCAATCCAGCGTTGGCTGAAGAACGGCTCGGCAATTTCCGACAATCGCGGTGAAAACTTTCCGAAGGCATCCAACACAATTGTCTTGGCCTCATCAAACGAGAGTGTGGTACGCTCACTGGTGACGGGGGCGTACCGATCATAGTGGGTCAACTCCTCCAACCCCAATAGCCGCTGCTTGAGGCGATAATAGTCGGCAACAACAGTGCAGTTTTCCAAGCACACGTCTACGACCGTGTTGACCACTGCCTCGTCTACCTCATTGTCGAGATGCCGCTCGGCTTCGGGTGACGCAAATCCCCGCAGTCGATCCATGGTCTGCTTCTCGTGGAGGAGTGTATTGAAGGTGAAAGTCAGCACATGAGTGGCTTGCTTGAGCGTATCTGTCAAGGCAGCAGCGGCGGCTTTGCGCGTTTCTCGGTCGGGGTCCAAAAAGAGCGCAAGCACCTCGCTTTGCGTCAGCTCCTTTCCGTCGACATGAAAGGTTTGCCGGGCTGTGACTTCAGTAAATAGTCGCCCAAACGCTCGGCCGCGTGTGTTGGCGGTCTCCTCCAGAATTTTTTCTTCCGCCTCACTCAGGTGATACGCCGCCAAGGCGCGTTGATGTTCAAGGTAATGGCGGTAGGGCACGAGTTGTGGCTCGCCGATGATGCGGTCGAACGTATCCTCCGGGATGTTCCCGATTTCGAGGTCCAAGAAGATCAGATGCGTTGACGCAGCTGACCCGACTTCGTGGGTTCGCTGCAAGAGCGCACCACGTTGGGCATCGGTGGTGTCGGTCGAAAACAGCAGATTGGCAAATGCGCCCGGCTTGTACTGCACACGCATCAGCGCTTCATACTCCTCTAACGCCGCACCCAGCAAGTCGGCGGTCACATCCGCGCAAGCGATGCGCCCTTTGTACTTCTTCTCAAATGTCGCGGCTTGACTCGCCAACCCATTCAAGTCCGCATCCAACTGTGGGTCATCAACACCTGCGTAAAGATCTGATAAATTCCATGTTGGTAAACTGTTCGTATTTTCAGTGCTCATTAGGCTATCCTTACGTTAAGATTGCTTGTCTGAGGAGGGACAAGCTTCCCTTCAGTCACTGCTTACCGCGCCCTCACCAGAGTGGTAGATACGGGGACCAGCCCCGCCGTTGCTCATCCTGGAACTCATCAACATCAACGATTTTTATGAAGTGGCCTCATTGCCGATTGCTAATGCTTTCCGGTCAGCGGAACAAACCGCACCGGCATCACCTGTTTCGTTTTGATGACGCCGTCCGCCGTTTTGCTTATGAGTGTCAAATTCTGTATCTGGAATCGCCCACCCACCGGAGTGCACATGACGCCCCCCGGCTTGAGTTGCTGTACCAATGGTGGCGGGATGTGATCTGGCGCGGCGGTGACGATGATTGCATCATACGGCGCATGTTCCTTCCACCCGAAGTAGCCGTCCGCAATTTTGACCGTCGCGTTCTTATAGCCAAGACGCTTCAGACGCTTTGTCGCATCCTCGCCGAGTTCCTTGATAATTTCGATCGTATAGACATGATTGACAAGCTCCGCCAAAACAGCGGCCTGATACCCCGAACCGGTACCAACTTCGAGGACTTTGTGCGTTTTCTGGAGCTTGAGCAGTTCAGTCATATATGCAACAATATACGGCTGCGAAATCGTCTGATCATATCCGATCGGCAAGGGTGAATCGAAGTAAGCCTGAGATTTGCGTTTGTCGGGGACAAATTCATGGCGCGGAATACGGCGCATCACTTCCAGAATTTGCTGGTCTTTGACGCCGATCCGGCCATCTGTGACCGTCCGCCAGTCGATCTGGGTCTTGACCATAAACTCGCGATCTGCCGCGTAATCGCGATCGCCAACTCCGAGTTCCGGTATGGTCATCAATAATATCAGTAATGCGGCAAGAATGAAAGCGCTCGATTTCATAGTGTGTCTCCAGTTTATTCAGTAGTGAGAATTCGGGGTGAATGTTATCTAAATTCGTTGCCAACGATCTCTCGACAGACCAAAACGTAATCAGATTGAGCAACTCATGTCGTAGACCATATTATATCACAAATCCCTTGACGATTCCGCAATGTCTTAACGAGGAGCAACCCACGCACCAAAAAGGTAAACCCCGATTGCCAGAAAGATCACAACGTTAAAGCCAAATGCAATCGCAAGGCAGGTTGCCAGAATCACGCTCACCACCGAAGCATAGCCGTTGATTCCCCACGCCCAGGCGATCAGGTTGGGGTTGTCTCGTCGCAGCAAACCAATCCCCAATGGAAATGGCATGCCCATGAAAAATGCCAGCGGCGCAATCAACCCAATTGAAACGATAATCTTGAGTGCGTCTGAACGTGCGAGAAAAAGATGAAAAATCGGGGGCAGTAGTTGGAGATACAGGAAGGCAATCAGCGACAACATCCCGATTACAATGGCGATCGGTTTTCGTCGTCGCGGAAGTAACCGCATCCGCTCGATGGCAGCCCTTAGTTTGGTGGAGAACAGACTACCAAGTCCGGCAAAAGCAAGGAAGGCGCAAAGCACAACCGCAACGGCATAAGTGGGATTGCTGAGCAGTAGGAGAAATTTCTGAATAAACGTCATCTCAATAAACATAAACCCAATGCCTAAACTGAGGAAATAGCCGAAGACTCGCCAACGCCCAAAAGGCATACTTTTAAACGTCGCGGGGGAAGCTGCCTCACACTCAGAGGGCGCTCCGTGACGTGTCAAGAAAAAGAGCGGCACGAGAATCAAGATCAGTCCAGTCAAAACCGCTTGGATCAACGTTGCGATGAGGAGCAAGTACCCCCACTCGATGAACGGGATGGCGCTTCTACCGATGGTCTGAATCATCTGAATCAGGGAATCAAATCGCAGAAACTGAAAAAAATAGGGGCGATTGTCGGTCGGCGGACGAATATCAAAGGGATAATCTCGATAAAATTGCTGTCGATCCGCGGACAAGATCACTTTTGCAGCGCGGAAGTAAATGGGTTCGGACAGTTGATTATAACGGTTCGCTTCCGATTCTGTCATGTCGGGATAGTATGCAATGTCGAAAGAACGCTCGCGGCAGAAGCGCTGAATCATCGCCCGGTCATGCCGGTCGAATCGTCCATTCTTAATCAGCAGTACGCCGGTCCGCCAACCCCGGATGAGTGCCAATTGTTCGGCAGGAGCCGCGCCATCAATCGGCTCCAAAGCCTCGACGACGGTGGCAAACAGTCGAATCATATCGCGTGGTGGCGTTTTCAACCATCGTGTGATGGACACTATGCCGTTAGGCTTCAGGTGTTGAAAGATCTCGGAAATCGCTTCAACCGTATAGAGGTAACTCTCGCTCAGAGCGTGTGTTCCCGCTGCCGACGCGCTAACGGAATCAAGCAGCGCAATCTGGATGAGATCATACTTCTTCGCTGTCGATCTGACAAATCCGCGTGCTTCTGAAATGTGCACCTGGATTGGGTAGGTCGAGTCTGGTGCATAAATGTGCCCGGCGAAATCTCCGTGTTCCCGCTCCACCAAGTCGACCACCTGTGGATTCAACTCAACGGCATCAACCGAAGCTGCGTTATGGTACAGCGCGTTGAGGATATCCCCACCGCCCCCCGCCCCCAGCACCAGCACACGCGGCTGTTCGAG